>NZ_BADU01000060.1:0-97085 GCF_000239875.1 Pseudoalteromonas sp. BSi20311
TTCGCGCTACACAGAGGTGAATTGGTATTTTTTTTAAGCATTTCTCTGTGAACTCAGTGTTCTCGGTGGTAAATATTTTTTAAATTAATGACCTTGCGCGGCATAAAGCCCCGCCTAAAATAAATTTAGAAGGTAACCATATCAGTAGGCGGAAGTTTACCTCGCGCATTTTAATATGACGTCTAAAATCTAATCTTGTTTAAACACAGAGAAGTGAATGAGTGTAAATGAGAAGACAACGGGCTTCGAGTGACGAGCTGCGAGCTACTGCTAAAACCTTTGACCTTTGACCTTTGACTTTTGACCTTTGACCTTTGACTTTTGACCTTTGACCTTTAACCTTTGACCTTTAACCTTTGACCTTTGACCTTTAACCTTTGACCTTTGACCTTTAACCTTTGACCTTTAACCTTTGACCTTTAACCTTTGACCTTTAACCTTTGACCTTTGACCTTTGACCTTTGACCTTTAACCTTTAACCTTTAACCTTTAACCTTTGACCTTAAACCTTAAACCTTTAACCTGAAACCTTTAACCTTTGACCTTAAACCTTAAACCTTTAACCTGAAACCTAGGAACCTAAAGCCCGTAGCTCGAACCTCGTGGCCCGCACCCCGAGGCCCGAATCTCACACCTAAATCTCAGGCATAAAAAAAGCCGCATAAAATGCGGCTTTGGGGGTTTAGTCTCACTTCACTTTGGGCGTGTCTCCAAAACTTAGTGAATACGTTACCAAGGAACTGTTTAAGACTAGATAGACTCTAATGCAATTTTAACCATTTCGTTGAACGTGGTTTGACGCTCATCTGCAGGTGTTGCTTCGCCGGTGATCACGTGATCGCTTACGGTGAATAATGCCATTGCTTTTGCGCCATACTCTGCAGCTACACCGTATAGGCCAGCTGTTTCCATATCAACCGCAAGTACACCTAGTTTGTCTAGGTCTTTGTAGAAAGTGTCATCAGCTTGATAGAAAGTATCGGTAGTAAATACGTTACCTACTTTTGCATCAATGCCTAAATCTTTAGCCGCATTAACGCCGTTTAAAAGTAAATCAAAGTTAGCAATCGCTGCAAAGTCAGTACCACGAACACGGGCACGGTTCACGTTAGAATCAGTGCTTGCACCTTGTGCAAAGATTACGTCGCGAATTTTAATATCGCTGCCAATACCACCACAGGTACCAATACGGATAATATTTTTAACGCCAAAACTAACAATAAGCTCACGAGCATAAATTGACATTGAAGGAATGCCCATGCCAGAACCCATAATGCTCACTGGCTTACCTTTGTAAGTTCCAGTAAAGCCGTACATGTTACGTACGCCAGTTACTTGCACTGCATCATCTAAAAAGTTTTCAGCAATATATTGTGCGCGTAGCGGATCGCCTGGCATTAATACTGTTTCGGCAAAATCACCTACGTTTGCACTGATATGCGGAGTACTCATTGATTGTTTTCCTTTTGTTTGGCTAAAAGCCCTATTACTTTAAAATAGCGAGCGTATTTCTAAGTTATTTAACTGTGTTCAGCTTATCAATAAAGCCATCACCATATTCTAACGCTTTAAGGTTAAACCATTGCGCAAGTGTTTGACCGATATCAGCAAAGCTATTGCGTTCGCCCAGTGGCATGTTGTTCATTCCTGGCTGGTAAGCAATAACTGGCACATATTCACGTGTGTGCTCAGACCCTGGAAAGGTCGGGTCACAGCCATGATCGGCGGTGATCATTAATAAATCATCTGGCTTTAGCTGATCTAAAATAGTTGGTAAGTAATCATCAAACTCTTTTAGCGCTTTAGCATAGCCAACAGGATTTCTGCGATGGCCAAACTTTTCATCAAAATCAACTAAATTGGTAAAAATTAAACTGTGATCCTGCGCAGTGGCCATCACTTCACTGGTTTTTTCTAGCAAGTTCATTAACCCTGGCGCTTTATGCTTTTGGGTAATGCCTTGGTGCGCATAAATATCTGAAATTTTACCAATACTGATTACTTCGCCACCGTCTTTTGCAAGTACATCAAGCAATGTTGGCGAAGGCGGTAATACTGAATAATCACGACGATTACCGGTTCTGGCAAAGTCTTGACTATTTGAACCCAAAAATGGCCGCGCAATCACTCGTCCTATATTCATTTCATCAAGCAGCGCCCGTGCGATTTCGCATACTTGATAAAGCTTCTCTAGACCGAATGATTCTTCATGCGCGGCTATTTGAAACACACTGTCAGCTGAGGTGTAACAGATTGGTTTACCTGTTTTTACGTGCTCTTCACCTAGCTGCTCTAAAATGGTGGTTCCCGATGCATGGCAATTGCCTAAAATGCCCGGAATACCTGTGCGAGCAATAAACTCGTCTACAAATTCTTGTGGGAAACTCGGTTGTGTTTTTGGGAAATATCCCCAATCAAATAACACTGGCACGCCAGCCATTTCCCAATGACCCGATGGCGTGTCTTTACCGCTTGAAAGCTCTTTTGCATAACCCCATGCACCTTGTGGCTCATTTCGGTCAGCAATTAAACAGGGTTCTTTACCAGCGGCTTCACATGCATCAACTAACCCTAATTTTGAAAGGTTAGGAAGCGAAAGCTTACTGCCAGTTTCGTCATAATATGCCTTGAGTAAATGTGCGAATGTATTAGCACCTACATCACCGAATTTATCTGCATCGGGTGCTGCGCCAATTCCTAAACTATCCGCCATTAAGATAATTGCTCTTGCCATTGTGACCTCACATCTGTTCTAGGTGGTTACTTTATCTGCTCTTCGATTTTTCCGTACAGGACATAAGTCCTGTTTCATAAAACCTAAACATTATAAATTTGCACTCTTAAGCGAAGCAAAAGAGATTAATCGTGTCTTTTTTGCTATTGTGATCTACCAACAATATATCCTTCTGTGTGGGTGAGAACTTTAGTGACACGAACTATTATAGCTATTGCAGGCGCATCGGCGTCCGGCAAATCTCTATTTAGCCAAACAATTTATAATGAATTGGTAAATGAGCTTGAACCAGGCGCTATCGCCATTATTGAAGAAGATGCTTATTACAAGGATCAATCGCATTTGCCGATGGCACATCGTACGCAAACGAATTACGACCATCCTGATGCATTTGAACACGAACTAATGCTTGAGCATTTAACACAACTTCGTAATGGCCACTCTGTTGAAGTACCAACTTATGATTATGCCCAACATACACGCAGCGATAAAACACGCCGTGTGGCTTCGGCTAAAATACTCATTGTAGAAGGTATTTTATTACTGAGCGATAAAGCGCTTAATAAAGAATTTGATATCAAGGTGTTTATAGATACACCGCTAGATATTTGTTTAATGCGCCGAATGCAACGCGACATGGAACAAAGAGGCAGAACATTACAATCTGTTGTTGAGCAATATCAAGCAACTGTTAGACCGATGTTTTATCAATTTATTGAGCCTTCAAAGCATAACGCTGATTTAGTTGTGACTCGAGGCGGTATGAATCGCGTTGCGATTGATATTATAAAAAGTAAAATAAAGTACATTTTACAAGAATAACAACGGGAAACGTTTGTATGACAACATTTATGAGCTTAGTAGGCATGATGGTGCTACTAGGCATTGCCTTTGCAGCCTCAACTAATCGCAAAGCAATAAAACTAAGAACCGTGGGTATCGCATTTTTAATGCAAGTGATTATCGGCGGATTTGTACTGTTTTTTGAAGCAGGCAAAAATGTATTAGCGAGTATGTCTCGCGCCGTTTCATCGGTTATTGGTTATGCCAACGATGGAATTAGCTTTTTATTTGGCCCATTAGCTTCGCAAGATACGCTAGGGTTTATTTTTGCAATTCAAGTATTGCCCGTTATTGTGTTTTTCTCAGCGTTGGTTGCTGTGTTATATCACTTAGGCATTATGGATTGGATTATTAAAATTTTGGGTGGCGGTTTACAAAAATTATTGAAAACCTCACGCACCGAGTCGCTTTCAGCCACAGCAAATATTTTTGTTGGTCAAACTGAAGCGCCTTTAATTGTTAAACCGTTTATTGCAACCATGACCAAGTCGGAATTGTTTGCCGTAATGGTTGGTGGTTTAGCCACCGTAGCAGGCTCTGTAATGGCCGGTTATGTAATTATTGGCGTAGACCTTAAGTATTTAATTGCAGCCAGCTTTATGGCGGCACCAGGTGGTTTCTTAATGGCAAAAATGATAGTGCCAGAGACAGAAACACCTAAAGATGATTTAGCCGAGATAGATTTAGGCGATGACAAACCGGTTAATGTTATTGATGCAGCAGCATCAGGCGCAGCAAACGGTATGCAGTTGGCACTTAACGTAGGTGCTATGCTACTTGCTTTCGTTGCGTTAATTGCTTTATTAAACGGTTTATTAGGCGGTATTGGTGGGTTGTTTGATTACCCTACATTAACGCTACAAGAAATTTTAGGCTACTTATTTGCCCCTGTTGCATGGTTACTAGGAGTACCGTGGAATGAGGCAATTATAGCCGGCAGTTTTATTGGTCAAAAGTTAGTGGTAAATGAGTTTGTTGCTTACTTAGACTTTATAAATTATCGCGATACGTTAAGTGCGCATACACAAGCAATTGTTACTTTTGCATTGTGTGGCTTTGCTAACTTATCATCGATAGCCATTTTACTAGGTGGATTAGGCGGTATGGCGCCTAGTCGGCGAAAGGATATCGCACGCTTAGGGCTCAGAGCAGTGTTAGCAGGATCTATGGCTAACCTTATGAGCGCAGCAATTGCTGGGTTTTTCCTCTCGCTAGCTTAGAAACTTAATGAGATGATCCATCTGTTGCAAAACAATAGGATAGCGCTTTAAGGGGTTAAAGCACTATCTGACTTGAACGATACTTCACCAAGGGCCGCAAGGCCCTTTTATCGTTTTAGCCCCCCTACTTTAAACCCTTTTAATATCTTCGTTAATTCTCACGTTCTCTCTACGATTAATACCAATTCGCTTAGTTAAGTAGTCTATTTTGAGGCTGGAAAACGCATTGATAGCAAGGCAGAAAATTGGCTATTTAGTTGTTCTCGGCAATTGCTCCTGCATTGCTCTACCTTCTGCATCCATGCAGTCGTAAATGAGAATTTTTTAACGCAGGTAGCGACACGTTTACCCCCGTAAAATGATTAAGTATTATTGCGGATTGGTATAAATTCAGCACAGTCAAAGTGTTAAAGTCATCAGAAAAAGTGGCCCAGAGGCTAACTAGCGGTGAAATGCTATGCGTTCAACTATGATGTCGGATAGCGATGAATTTAATTTTTAACGTAACGGTTAATATAAGGTTTATACTCAGATTCAGCTTTAAGTTGCTTTAATGCTTGATTAAAACGTTCCACCACCACGGGTGAGGCAGCCTTATTAAAACCAATATAATTGCCTTTTAGCTCATCTACATGAATTTGTTTAAGCTTTACTACGTCATCCCTTGAATAGCCAAATGGTTCAGTTTGGTGGCCTATGGTAAAGTCAGATCCAATAATTAAATCGATACGTTTTTTAAAAAACAGACGCATAAATGAGTCTGCTTCACTAAATAGCAATAAGTTTTTATCAGCTACAAACCCAAGTCGACGCACCAGCATTTCATAAATATCGCCTCGTACTATGCCTAGCGAGTAGTTTTTAGCTTGGGTGATATCGTCCATGACAATATGTTCACTGGTTTTTAATTTATAAAAATAGGTTTGATTTGACACCAAGGGTCCAACCCATTTAAAAAGAGGCTCTCGCTCTTGCGTTTTTGCCAAAGAAAAAATGGCTGACTGCGGGTTACTTTGCACTAAGTGGTAAGCACGCTTCCAAGGTAGCATTATAAACTCGCACTCTAGCGCTGCACGGGCACAGGTATCTTTTACTATGTCATGATTGATACCCACCAATTGGCCAGTGCCATCTTGAAAGTTATACGGAGGAAAACTTTCGGTATAAATAACCAGTTTAGGCTCAGCAGCCTGAATTTTTTGGCTAAATAACAGCGCAAAAGCTAATAGTATAAATTTATAGATACACACCCCCTATGATTTAAGTAATAACTTTAACCTAGAAAACTCGTAGAGACTATTAATTTATAACGCTGTCTGTAATGTTAAAATAGCAGATGACTTAAATAGAAATAAAATGACGGGAATGTTAAAGCGGTGGTGTAATATTCTTAAATTTTGGGCACAAAAAAAGCGCCTTAAGCGCTTTTTTTCATTTTACTTAAAAAGTAAAATTATAGAGCTGTGATGTTATCAGCTTGAGGACCTTTTTGACCTTGTGAAAGAGTGAACTCTACACGTTGGCCTTCAGCTAAAGTTTTGAAACCTTCGCTTTTGATTGCTGAGAAATGTGCGAAAACGTCTGGACCATTTTCTTGCTCGATGAAACCAAAACCTTTAGACTCGTTGAACCACTTAACTGTACCTGATACGATGTTAGACATAGTATTATTCCTGATATAAAAATTAAATTGTGCCCTAGTGGGCGGTGTAGCAAAAAATGAGATGGTACTTAAAAACTTCAGGACGGTACTACAAGTATTACTTATACAACAACGAAATGGAGATTTATAAATTACATGCTTTCTTTCTAGCTGCGGCCTACTATATAGAGTTACAGTGACAAGTCAACCTTTTATGCAATTTAATTAATAAAATAACGCTCGTAACCCACTTTATACATTAAGTACTTGTTTAAGCAGCTTAAAACTCAAACTCTAACGCCATTCTAAAGCTATGATTCTTCTCTGACTGGCTGATTTCAGTAATAAAACCGGCTTCCCACTTTAATTGTTTTTGCCCATCAAAGCGGTGTAAACCAATAAACCCTGGACCAATACCCACAAAGTCTTCCCCTAAATACATTTCAATCGCAGGTTGAAATGCAGCACGATAGCGGTAACGATACTGCGCTCTAAACTCACTTTCCCACTCGTTTTCTATGTCTTGCCCCCACTCGTACACTAAAAAGGCATTAAGCGTTAAACTGGCGCGATCTATCTCTTTTTCAACTACAAATCCCGTTGTGGCTTCAAAAACATCTTTGGTGTGTTGTTTTTCTAGTTCAAACAAAGCGCCCCAATCGGCCCATAATCGGCCTTGTTCTATTAGTTGCCATCTAAGCTCCAATTCATATGCTTGTAAGCCAAAGTCGCCGTTGTCGTCTCGCTCACCCACTAAATAACCTTCTAGTGCCATGGTATCGTTAATTGCCCCGCCCAACCCTAAACGCTGCGCTAAAATATTGCCGCTGTCAGTTTGGTGCGATACGAATCGCCATTCGACCTCGCGTTCAAACGGTAAAACGTACGGGTGATATACTTTATCCACCACCATTCCGTCGGCGTGCGCGTATGTGGGTATCAATAAACCAATTAACATAGCACCTGCAAATAACTTCATTGCCTTCATGATTGTTCCTTAGCCATTGATTTAGGAATAAAATAACAAACAGATAAAAAGACCACGCTGCTTAGGATATAACTTAAAACACTGGTTAAATTAGGTGTGGCCTCATAACCAATAAACGCACGCAACATACGCCCAAACTCTGAATTTTCGGTTAAAATAGCACGTAAATCCCAAACCGTTGCGGTGGTTGCTATCACATCAATTTGACTGGCTAAATCCAGTGCTACCACTAGTTTTGCTGCACTATTTAGTGCTAGTAAAAGTAAAATAGGGGAAAGTCCGAAACGCTGTTTAATGGCACTCAATAAAAAGTACAGCAACACACTAAAACTACTGCATATTCCAAGCCCTAAAAAAGTGCCAATAAATAAGCTTTGTGCCGCTTCGTTGCTTTGCCAAAATCCAATTAAATAAATTATGTAATGACTCAAATAAAGCGTCATCACACTCATAATTGCGATAATAAAAGCAGCTGTTGCTCGTTTAACGGCGTAGTGCAGTGCACTGAAAAAAATTAAAATACACAAGCCAATCTGAGTATATTCTAAACCTTGGTAATCGAACCAAGGACTAATAATCGGGGCGCTTTTTACAAATAAAAATGTTAAGCCTATACCTAAACCAAGCATACCCAGCAACCGTAGCAAACTTTGCTTGGCAATCACTTGCAGCAAAATAAGTAAAATGGCGACTGGCAGTAACTGATTGAGGCTCATCACTAAACTAGTTATTAGCATTGGGTTGCTCCTTATCAGTGACAATAACAGCACCGCGCGCAGTATTTGGCGAAAACTCACCAAAAAATTCATAGCGGCCAGGTGTTAATGGCCCAATATAAATCACGCTTTTGCGATTAGGGTAAAGCACTTTCTCTCGGTTGAGATCAAAGCTGTCGAATTCTTCAGGCGTACTATCTTGATTTTCGATTAACAAGCGTACCTTTTTATTAGCTGGCACGACGATTTCTGCGGGGTAAAACAAATGATCTTTAAGTACAACTAAATACTCTTTGCTAACAACATTAAATGACAAAAATATGCAGCAATATAAGTAAGGGCTAATAAGTCGTTTAATCACATTTAGCTCCTGCAAAAACCACCTGCACCTTTAAGCCGCCCAAAGCGCTATCCGTTAAATTAATCTGGGCGTTATAAATAGCGATAATATGCTGAACTATTGCCATGCCCAAGCCAGCTCCCTGCTCACCTGAAGGATGTTGATCGCCGCCAACGCGATAAAAGCGATTAAATACTCGTTTTTTTTGCTCATCCGTCATACCTGGGCCACTGTCTTCTATTTGCCAAATACGCTGCCTGTGCGTTTGATTTAGGGTTATTTTTATTTGTCCATTTGCTGGCGTGTACTTAATGGCGTTACTGAGTAAATTTGAAATCAACGTCACTAAGGTAAATTCATCACCATTAATAATAAAGTCATCCCCATCAAGGCTGATGGAATGATTTTTAGCCGCCAATTTATCATATAACTGGCTAACCACGGCTTGGCTAATGCCCAATAATGACTGTTCTTTAAATTGCTTTTGCCACTGCTCTGGCTGAGTGCGTCCGAGGATCAACATTTGCTCTACGATATTGGTGAGTCGATTAATACCTTGAGTCATGGCTTGTAACTCTTGGTTATCACCTTGCTGCGCCGCAAGATTATGCACATTTATTTTTAAGCTACTCAAAGGAGTGCGTAACTCATGTGCCGCATCAGAGGCAAAAAAGCGTTCTCGTAAATAGGCGGTTTCTACGCGTTTAAATAAGTCGTTCAAACGGCTGATCACCGGTTTTATTTCTTCATCGGTTACCTGCCAATTAATAGCAGTAAAGTCATTTGCTTGGCGCTGTGCTAGTTGCCTTGATAAGCGTGTTAATGGGGCTAATGCGTACTTCACAAAAAAGCTGATAAACAAAGCAAGTAAAGGAACCGCCCAGAGCATAGGTAGCATGGCCGACAAAATAACTGCTTCAGCGAGTTCAAATCGTTTAGCTATTGGCTCGACAACGATCACCGTGCGCAAAGAGGTTTTAAACACAAACACTCGCATGCGCTGACCTGCAATATTTAGCGTTTGAAAACCTGCTTGATAGTGGCTCAAATCAAGATTCAGCTCATCAGAGCCGCTCAGTAGTTCACCTGCTTGCCAAATTTGGTACAACAACTGCGAGCTTTCATGGGTTTTAGGCGCCATAGCATTACTCGATAAAGGCTGTTGCATCAAAACGCCTGCCACTACTTTTAGCTCGCTATCGAGTAACTGCTCACCATGGCTCATGCTTTTTTGATAGCCTTTAACTAAGGCTAAAAAGCAGGTTAATACCATCATTGACAGTAAAATAAGCGTCAGCCGTTTACGAATTGACATTTTTTCCTACTACGTAGCCAATACCGCGGAGAGTTTTAATAAAATCGCTAGGGAATTTTTTTCTTAAGTGATGAATATGTACTTCAATGGTGTTAGAGCCAACCTCTTCACCCCATTGATAGAGTTTATTTTCTAACTGCTGTTTAGATTGCACGCGACCTTGGTTTTCCAATAGTGCCTTTAGCAGCATGTATTCTTTTCGTGGCAGAGAAAGCAGCTCATCGCTGAGTGTGACACTATGCGCTGACGTATCCATGGTCACTTCACCACAGTGTAATAAACTTGACTGAGTTTGATTTACTCGCCGGCTCGCCACACGCAAGCGAGCAAATAACTCGGCTGGTTCAAATGGCTTAGCTAAATAATCATCAGCGCCCATGTCAAGCCCTTGCACCTTGTCATCTATGCTACTTCGTGCAGTTAGTATAACCACCGGAATCACTTTTTTTTGCGCTTTTATGTGCTTTAAAATTTGTGAACCATCACCATCGGGTAAACCTAGGTCAAGTATAACCAACTCTATTTCACCACTGCCTAAGCATTGCAATGCATGCTTAACCGTTGCGCTATGCTCTACACTGTAGCCTTCTTGGCGCAATGAGCGGCAAAGCCCTTGGGCTACAAGGTGATCGTCTTCGACTAATAATAAATGCATTGTGGCGTGTGTTATCTCTTTAGTTTTTTATCAACTTTAGCTAATAATTGGCTAATTGCTCGCTGGCGATATTTGTCCGCTTTGGGGCGAGTATCACGAATGCCCGCCGCTTGTGCAACTAACAAATAGGCTTTAGCTTGTTTGTATTGGCGTTCATCATATAAAAATTCACCATATAAGTAATTAGTATCAATGCCTTTTTGGTTAAAAGCGAGTGCTTGCTTAAATAATTTATCTGCGGTGTCATCATCACCAAAGCCAATAGGCCAACCGGGCACCTTACTGTATAAGGTTGCAAGGCTTGCATACGCTGAGCCCCCTAAAGCACTGTCGTCTATTTTAAGGGCTTGTTCTAATGACGCCTTTGCATCTTTAGCATAACCGAGCGCCCCTAAACCACCTTTTGCACCAGCAAAACTGGCCAGCACAATGCCATTCCACGTATAGCTATTTGCCGAATCCGGATAGTGTTTCGTAAACTCACTACTTTGCTCACTTAACGCTGTAAACGCTTTAATTTGGGCATCGTCTTTAAGCTCATAATTAGCCACCGCCCATTGCTGTTGAATTGCCAGTAAATCACTTTGCTCATCGGCCAGCACCGGTGATGAACTCACGCACGCTACTATGAAATAGCTCACTAAATTAAATTTTTTCATCATAAGATCCTCTATTAACCTAAAAACTGCTTTATTTTAGGTAGTTGCTTTGCAATAGCGCTATCAACAATACGCGGAAATACGCCATTAATGCGGGCAAACAATTTTTCAGGAAAACCAATAAAACGTCGCGGATTCGCACTGTGCAATAGCGCAACCAACTCATCTGCCACTAACTGTGGAGAGTCCATTTTGTTACCTAGCGCCTTATTCATTGCTCGTGTTTGTGCATTATTAATATCTGTATCGGTAGCTCTTGGTGCTAAATAGCTTACTTTAACGGGCGTATCTGAAAGCTCTCGAGATAGCGCTTCGCTAAAACCACGCAAACCAAATTTGCTCGCGCAATATAAAGTTTGATACGGATAACCTATGCTGCCAAACGACGAGCCGACATTAATAATATGCCCCTTCGATGCGTGCAACTGCGCTAAAAACAGCTGACATAACTTCATAGGAATAGCCAAGTTAGTGTTCAATATCTTGTCGATTTGTTCACTACTCGATGCACTTAAGCTTTGCATCACATTAATGCCTGCATTGTTTATCAGTAACTTAGCGCCACCTAGTTGCTTAGCTTTAATGGCTAATGCCAACATGTTTTCTGCAACCGTTAAATCGCCGACAAAAACCATACTGCCAGGACATTGGCTACTTAACGTATTGAGGGCATCACTATTTCGCCCTACCAAAAGTAACTGCCAACCTTGGCCGTGTAGTGTTTTGGCAATGGCTTGACCAATTCCACCTGTCGCACCAGTTAATACACATAAGCCGGTATTCATGCATGTTGCTCTTGTGCTGATGCTTTAAAAAACGGCTCGTCATCTAAAGCGCGAAAAATATCGCCGTACAAACGGTAAAAACATTTTGCGCCATGTAAAATAGCCTGCTGATCCGCCTCGTCAGTAATTTGATTCATTAGGTTTTCAAAAAACTTAACATGCTCTATATCAAGCGCGCCGTGAGAGGTTAAATAGCTAAACGCTTTTTTAGGAAGTCCTACTGCATTTGCTATGTTTGATGCGGCACCGTCGGCTAGCGCAATTGAAGTTCCTTCTAATACGTGAACCATGCCAAAAAAGCTAAGCGGATTTTTACGTGCAATACTATCGTAGGCATACGACACCATCATTTCAGTAGCGAATTGTGGCTGACTATGGCGCACACTTTCTTTATCAAATCCACAGACTGCAATATCGTTTAGCACCCACTCTTGATGGCCAATTTCTTCTTCAATATATTCAGCTACCGCTTCGCGTAACCATTCTTGCTCATCAGTTAAACGCGCGCCAAGTGACATCATTAAAGGAACGGTGTGTTTTACATGATGATAAGCCTGCGCTAAAAACGAGGCATACTCTTCAAGCGTTGCTTGTCCGTTAAATACACGCTGTATAATTGGCGCAGCTAATAAGTACTCACGCTCGTTTTGAGTTTGTGCTTTTAATGTATTAAAAAAATCACTCATGGATCACTTCTCCAAGTCGGTAGAACTGTTCAAAAATAGGGCTATAGTGCTGACTAATTGCCGCTCGTTTAGGGCGATTATTAGCGGTTAATAATCCTTGCTGCTCGTTTAAAGGTTGGGCTAAACGGTGCCACTTTTTAATCTGTGCGTAGTCAGGAAGTTGCTGGTTTACTGTTTTTAAATGTGCTGTTAATTGCGCATCACTAAACTTGGGAGCCGCATAGATAAGCGCGCTTAAAAATGGCTGGCTTTCACCAAACACCACCGCTTGCTGTATCGCACTTTGGCTTAAAATTAATGATTCAGGCCATTCGGCGCTAACATTGCGCCCCATACTGGTGATGATCAGATTTTTTACTCGCCCTTTTATGTACAGCTTATTATTACGCTTAGATACTAAGTCGCCAGTGGCGTACCAGGTATTTGGGTTATGCGGCGCTTGATTTAAATACCCTAAAAATAACGCTCCTTTAATAAATAACTCACCATTTTCAACTTTCGTTT
The DNA here is from genome assembly GCF_000239875.1 of Pseudoalteromonas sp. BSi20311. Lineage (NCBI taxonomy): Bacteria > Pseudomonadati > Pseudomonadota > Gammaproteobacteria > Alteromonadales > Pseudoalteromonadaceae > Pseudoalteromonas > Pseudoalteromonas sp. BSi20311. Next base: position 13,088 of record NZ_BADU01000060.1, read on the forward strand.
CAACGTGCCCTAATACTTCACCAGCGCTATTTATGTCGTCATAGTTGGGGGTGTTTAAACTCACTACTGAAGCAGCCTCGGACAAACCATACCCTTGATAAACCGGTAGGTTATATTCTCGTGCAGTTAAAATTAAAGATTCACTAACCCTTGCTCCGCCAACAGCAATAAACTTAAGTGACTTTGGTGGCTGCCAGCCTTGCTTTGCAAAGGCAACTAAACACGTTAATAACTCAGGCACTAAAATAAGGGTGTTAGGTTTCACACTATCGATTGCACCAATGAGTTTGTTAGGGTTTTTTAACCCTGAGCCAACAAAACCTAATTCGTTTAGCGGCATTAAATGTACACAACCGCCACTTAACAAAGGCGCATACACACCCGCTATATTTTCCAATAGTACTGGCAGCGGAAGTAAGCATAAATGCACGGGGTTACTAATGTTTATTTGCTCACATAATGACTGAGCTACCTGCATCTGGCTTTGTGTTGATAAGCACACCCCTTTTGGCTCGCCAGTAGAACCTGAAGTAAAGGTAATTTTTTGCGTACCAGTAAAATAGTCCACGGGCTCAATCGCATCGAGCTGATAAATATAAAGGGTATAATGCTCAAATAATGTTACCGACAATGAATGCTTACCAAGCGAATGACGAGGCATATCACTAATAAAAAACTGAGCACCGCATTGCGCTAGCACATACTGTGTTTGCTGCTGACTAAAAAAATGGGCGATAGGCACCGCAACCTTGTTTGCAGCACTGGTTGCGGCATCAACAACCAGCCAAGCTGGAGTATTATCAAGCTGGAAGGCAATTGCACCAGAATCTAAAGCGTTAAAAATAGCTGTCAGCTTATTAGTTTCTTGTTGTAACTCCAAAACGCTAATAGGCATCACTTTATTGGCTAAGTAACTAACAACCACTGGCTCATTCGCTACCTTATTAATATTATTTAATAGGCTCATAAGCTCTCCAACGCAGTCATCAAGGCATTAATTTGTTGTGTATTTTGCTGTTTAATATTTAACAGCATGGGTGTGTTAAGTACTTGCTGATGTGCCTGCGCTAAATTAACAATGCACACCGTAGGCTGGTTCTCATAATAGCTACCCCAGCTCTTTGGCTGATCTACTACACTGCCATTAGCCAGTGCAATTTCGTTGCAGCTTACACCTAGTAGGCGCAGTAAGGCGCGTACTTTTTTGGTAGCGCAAAACACTAAGTAGCTCGCGCCAAAGCCGCACAAAGCTTCATTTACAATAATAAAATGAGACAACGTGGCTTTTCGATGTGTTGAGCATAGATTACCTAGCTCAAATACCGTATTTCGCGGTGTGCCTGGTGGTAAAAATTGCTCGATGGCCGCAGCTAAATATTGCTCAATAAATAAAGCAGAGGTTGCACTTCTTAAACCCAAAGTGCACTGACCTTGCACAGTTTGGTACTGGCATAGTAACGGCATAAATGAAGTAAGATGAGCATTGTACGCCGTTAAAAACCCTTGTTTAACGGTGTTTTCAAGGCGCTGGCGGTGCTCATCATTTTGCGTAGCAGTAAAAAAATGAAAAGACTGTTGAAACCGCACAGCGGGGGAATGATGTTGAGCTAGTTGCATAAAAGCATCGCCTGTATTAAATCTATAGATAAAATTTAATCAGTGAAACTTAAATAAAACTTAAGGTAAGTTAATTTTAAAAATAAATTTAATTTTTAGCTGGCTATCACACACTTATTTCGGCCTGTTTCTTTGGCGTGATAGAGCGCTTTGTCAGCGCATTTATATACTTGGTCAATATCATCACTATGTTGTGGCCAAGTGGCGATACCAATAGATACATTTATATAGCCTACTTTTGCCATTAATGTGCTGGCTACTTGGTTGCGTAAACGCTCAGCAATAACAAACGCACTATCACTATTTTCGTTAGGTAACACTAGTAAAAACTCTTCCCCACCGGTGCGTGCCACAATATCGTGCTTGCGCGATAGCGATTGTATAATGTGAGTAAGTGTTTTTAATACTTCATCACCCGTATCATGACCAAATGTATCATTAACCCGTTTAAAAAAGTCGATATCAATTTCAAGCACAGCAAACGGTATATGTTTATCCATTAGGTTTTCAAGCAATACGTTTAAGCCACGTCGGTTGTGTGCGCCAGTTAGCGGATCGGTAAGTGCATCTTGACGTAATTGCCCCATTTGCGATTGCAAAACATGAACGCCTTCTAACATCGCGTGTTTAAGCTGGTTACTTTCGAAGTACCAAGACTTAATACCTTTAAGATGATCCACGTTTTTCTTATCGGTTGATAAATTGGCGCTATCGGCTAATAACCTTAACGGCTTAGCAATATAGTGAGCTAACATAGCTATTAATAAAAAAGTAATGAGTACTATGGGTAACATTCGTTTAAGCACTAGCCCTTGAAAAGTGTCTAACTTAGCAAGTGTTGCTGCTTCACTTCGCTGGGCAACAATCCCCCAATTAGCAAGCCCTACGTGGGAAAATCCGGCCAGCATTGTCACTCCCTGACTATTTATAACCCGAGTGTATCCATCTTCACCTTGCAACACTCGCTCTATTACTGGGTTATTAAATACTTGCTCACCAATGCGCTGAGACTCCGGATGATAAAGTAAGGTTTTGTTGTCAGCGACCACATAAAAGTACGCTCCGCCATCGTAACTATGCTGTTTCAACAAAGCATTTAAAATACTTTGCTGCTCTAAATAAAAGCTACCGCCTATATAACCGTAATAATTCCCCTCTTGATCAAACAAGGGGTAAGAAAGCACTACAATTAAATTATTAGCAAGCGAAATATAAGGCAGACTGACCTGCGGACGTTTTAGCTTAAATGCTTGCTTAGAATGGGGTGAATTAACGGTTTTATTAATAATATTTAAAGACACAGGTGAGGCTGCTTTAACCACACCTTGCATATTGATAGCAACCGAATTAAAACTCTGAGTTTGCTCTAAAAGGCGGTTGGTTTCAGCTTGGAGTAACTCAGTGTTAGTAATATCTTCAGCAATAATACTGGCTGAAAACTCAAGTTGCTGCATTGCCGCTGCTAAAAAATGCTCAGTTGCTGAGGCTAACTTACTGGCAAATACATGATTACTTTGCAGGGTATCTTCTATTACCCGTTCTTTTTGCACTTGATAACTAATATATAAACCACTAAACAAAATAGCAGCTGCAGCGGGTATAGCTAACAAAAGAATTAATTGCCTTAGGTTAAAAGTAAATGGTAATCGAAAACGCAAATTAATATCATCCTAAGCAAATAAAAACGACTGCTATGCACTGCATACACCATTAATATAATACATAAATAGAACTAAGTAGCCTAATTTTTGTTATTTTAAGGATAATTAAATCATACAGTTTATATTTGCTGGTTTTTGCAGTTAAGCTCAATAATAGTTAAGCTGCATGCACTTTATTTTTATTTAGCCTTGAGGTGTGTGTTGCTAAATAAGTACTTGTTATCGTCTTCTCTTTTTTTAATCGGATGTTTCATGCCAATAAAATCTTCTTTTGCCGATTCTTCGCTGTCACTTAAACAGCAACTTGGGCAAAAGCTCATGCTCGATTTGCGCTATTTTTGTGACCAAGGCAGTAGCCAACGTTGCAGAACGCCATTAACCGAATTGCCCGATGAATTAGCAAAAGCAATTAGCTGTTATGATATTGGCGGGGTAATTTTATTTTCTGAAAACACCCAAAACATAGAACAAATAATTAGCCTTAATCAGCAGCTACAACAAGCTGCATCTAAATCTAAGTCAGGCCTACCACTGTTTATTTCTATTGACCAAGAAGGCGGACGTGTAGCTCGTTTACCGCGCGATGTGGCCACCTCATTCACCGGTAATATGTCAATTGGCGCAACTTACCCTGAGCATGGTACTTATTTCGCAACCCAAACGGCACGGGTACTGGCCTCTGAACTCTCAGCGCTTGGCATTAATGTAAATTATGCGCCTACAGTTGATGTGAACATGAACCCTGACAATCCGGTTATTAATGTACGCTCTTTTAGTGAAAACCCCGATGAAGTTGCGGCACTGGGCGCGGCACAAGTAATTGAGTTTGAAAAAAACGGTATTATTAGCGCTATAAAACACTTTCCAGGACATGGCGATACCAATGTAGACAGCCATACAGGCTTACCTAAGGTAATGCATTCAAAAGAGGTTATTTACGCTCAAGATTTAGCACCCTTTAAACAGATTATTGAGCAGCATAGTCCGGGTATGATAATGACTGCGCATATTCAATACCCTGAGCTTGATAGCAGCACATTAACTAATGTAGACGGTAAGCAAATGATTAAACCCGCGACCATGTCGCGTAAAATCATGACCGATATTCTTCGCGATGAGCTGAACTATCAAGGTGTAGTGGTAACCGATGCACTGGATATGGCCGGTATAAGTCATTTTTTCAGCCCTACCCAAGCAGTTGTAAACACTTTTGCAGCTGGGGTTGATATAGCGCTAATGCCAATAGAAATTAGAACGCCTGAGGATATAAATAAACTTGATGCGCTCATTGACTCTTTAGTCAGTGCAGTTAAAACAAAACAACTAAACGCAGACGAAATTGCCCATTCGACGCAGCGTATTACCTCGCTTAAACATCAATTTAAATTACACGCTTTGCCTAACCCCATTAATGCATTAGCCAATGCCAAACAGGTTATTGGTAATAAAGCACATCGTGAATTAGAAGCATCACTGGCGTTAGCGGCAATTACCCAAATAAAAAACAACAATAATACCTTGCCGCTTAAACTTAGCGCGGATCAGCATATTCATATTATTATGCCCGACACCCGCAAGTGTATGGCAATGCAACAAGCAATTAGTGCGTTAAGTTCACAACCACTCAGTTTTAGTTGCAGCAGCTTACAGGGCTTTTATCCAAGTGAAGCGCAGCGCAACATAAACCAAGCAAGTATTGTTATTGCTGGCAATGCAACGCCGAATCAAAGTGCAGTGGAAATTGGCGGTATGGATGATTTAGCCGATAACCCAAACTTTGCCTTAAAAAACGCAGAGCAACCCAAAGCGCTTGAATCATTACTAAAAATGGCTAAACAAAAACACACTCCAACGGTATTTATTAGTTTGCGAGCACCGTATGACATTGCACAATTTGGTCACTATGCTGATGCAGTGCTTGCTTCCTACGCTTATAATATTGATGTGGATAAAAACGAGCTGGTATCTGGGCCTGCTTTTACTGCATTGGCGAAAGTATTATTAGGCCAAGCTCCAGCCAAAGGCCAATTACCGGTAACAATTAAACAATCGAAGAGCCATTAATATGAAACTTAATTGTGATTTAGGCGAGAGCTTTGGCGCATGGCAAATGGGCCTTGATAACGATGTTATGCCCCATATTGATATGGCAAATATTGCTTGTGGCTTTCATGCAGGTGATTCGAGTGTAATGGCGCATACCCTAAAGCTAGCTAAACAACATAATGTTATGATTGGCGCTCACCCAAGCTACCCCGATAAACAAGGATTTGGTAGGCGTTCAATGAGCATGAGCGTGGCTGAGCTCACTCAGTGTTTGCACTATCAAATAGCCGCCCTTGATGGCATGGCAAAAGTACAAGGGCTAACCCTTAGCTATGTAAAACCCCATGGTGCGTTATATAACGACATGATGACAAACCAGCAACTACTCACCACTGTTATGGGTGCAGTTGCCAGTTACCCTGCAAACTTAAAGTTGATGATACTCGCCACAGCCGATGCCAAGCTACATCAAACCATGGCTCGCCACCTTGGGCTCACACTCGTATTAGAAGCGTTCGCAGACAGGCAGTACACTGACCAAGGGCACTTAGTATCACGAAATATAGCCGGCAGTGTGCATAACAAAGACGCATTATTAGCTCAGGTTAAGCAGCTTTTAGCCAGTAACAGTGTGACTACTCAATCTGGAAAATCGTTAACACTAGTCGCTGACAGTGTTTGCGTGCATGGCGATAACCCCCAAGGCATTGCAATTATTGAAGAGATAAAAGCGCTTTGCTCAGCCAATAACTAAAGTCAAAAATACAGATTAAGCTGTAAACCCCCTTTACAGCTTTTGCTTTCTTTTACCACCTGCATTCATTGGTAGTTTTAAATGCGAGCTTCGTCGCATCTGACTATAAATTATCCCTCTACTACCCTATAAATAGATTAGTGATTTAAAACAGGGATAAACAATGAAAACGCTTTTAGCTATGAGCCTTATACTAGGTAGCAGCCACTTGGCCGTTGCCAATACCGATACATTGCAACTTCAAGATATATTCAACTTAGAATATGCCAACCAAATAGATATTACTGACGACGGTAAAACAGTGTACTTTGTCCGCAACCGCATGGATATTAAAACCGATCGCAAAGTCGGTAATATTTGGTCTGTTGATTACAGCACAGGACAATTACAGCCCTTAACATCTGGTGTATTTATGGACTACTCGCCGGTGTTGTCACCCGATGGACAGCGCCTTGCATTCATCTCTAACAGAGATGGCAGTAATCAAATATACATGAAGTGGCTTAAAACGGGTGCTGTGGCAAAAATTAGTAACCTTACTAATGCACCTCGCTCAATCACTTGGTCACCTAATTCTAAACAACTGGTGTTTAGTATGTTTGTTCCTGAAATAAGCTCACCTCCTGTTAGTTTGCCAGGCAAACCTAAAGGCGCTAGCTGGGCAGAGCCAGCTAAATTTATTGACAATGTTTACTACCGTGCAGATGGCAGTGGCTATAGTCAAAAAGGATTTAATCAGCTATTTACTCTTAATGCGAATGGCGGCAATGCACAACAACTCACTACCGATAACTTTGATTATAATGGCGGTGTAAGCTTTAGTAAAAACGGCGAATCACTTTATTTTTCAGCCAATAGACACGCTGAACATGCACTCAAGCCAACCAATAGTGAAGTGTACCAGCTTAATTTAAACACGTTAGAGATCACCCCACTGACCGACCGTAATGGGCCAGATCAACAACCTCAGATCTCACCTAACGGTCAGTACCTTGCTTATACTGGCTACGATGATAAGCGCACTAACTATGAAAATACTCAGCTTTATATTCGTGATTTAAAAACCGGTGATACCCAAAGTCTTACTCCCGATTTCGATCGCAGCGTTGGCCAAATACAATGGAGCGCAAATTCAAAAGGCCTCTATTTTAGTTATGCAGATGAAGGCCAAACCGCACTCGCTTATCAACCTCGAAGTGGTAAACGTAAGGTGATTACCGAACAAATAGGGAGCGTGGCGTTTGGGCGTCCTTATTCTGGTGGTGATTTTGATATTAGTGAAAATGGTGACATTGCATTTACCTTGGCTGATACCCAGCGCCCTGCTGATGTAGCTACAATAAAACGTGGCAAAGTACAGCGTTTAACTGATTTAAACTCAGATGCACTACAAACTAAACAGCTCGCCAAGGTTGAAGAGCTATGGTTAAAATCAAGCCACGACGAATTACCAATACAAGGCTGGGTTGCTTACCCGCCGGGTTTTGATAAATCAAAAAAATACCCACTGGTGCTTGAAATCCACGGTGGTCCTGTTGCTAACTATGGCCCTCATTTTAGTGCTGAAGTTCAATTATTTGCAGCCAAAGGAAATGTTGTTTTATACATGAATCCGCGAGGCAGTGACTCGTACGGTAAAGAGTTTGCGCAAACTATTCATCATAATTACCCAAGCAATGATTACGATGATTTAATGACAGGCGTTGACGCGCTAATCGACAAAGGTTTTATTGATGAGTCTAAGTTGTTCGTTACCGGTGGTTCTGGCGGCGGTGTATTAACCGCGTGGATTGTAGGCCATACGGATCGCTTTGCTGCAGCTGTGGTTGCAAAACCAGTGATTAATTGGATCAGCTTTGTACTAACTGCCGACTTCTATCCATTTTTTGCCGATTATTGGTTTCCAGGTAAACCATGGGATCATATTGAGCATTATATGAAGCGCTCACCAATCAATTATGTTGGCAATGTTAAAACCCCAACCATGCTACTGACTGGTGAAGCAGACTACCGTACGCCAATTTCAGAAACAGAGCAGTTTTATCAAGCCTTAAAATTACAGGGGGTTGATACCGCGATGGTGCGCATCCCAAACGCTTCACATGGAATTACTTCCCGTCCATCTAACTTAATGACCAAAGTGGCATATATTCAATGGTGGTTTGATAAACATTCGAAATAAAACGTCGAGTTATGAGTGACGAGCTATTGTAAGCTCGCTTCTCGACGCTCGACGCTCGACGCTCGACGCTCACAAGTGTAAACCCCCTTTACAGCAATAATGTGAGTAATCCCTTACATACTTAAACTAAATATCGGACTTAGTTTCAAGCTGAGTTGGTAAAAATTCGGTTTATACTAACTCAGCTCCTTTGAGTTAGTAAAAATTCGGTTTGAGTCACTGTTTATAAGCCCTCAGTTAGTAAAAAAATGTTTTATAAGCTACAACAGTTAGTAAAAAATCGGTTTATTACTTTATAAACCCCGGTTAAAAATCTTTAAATTAAGCGTTTATATAGTCAAATTAAGGGTTAGAAAGGCAAATCTACCCTTAATAATGAAGATAATGGCTGTTTTCAAGCTGGTTAGTTAAAACCTGATCTGCTTTTTGAACTAGCTAGTTAAATCGTGATCTGCTTTTAATAGCTTAGGGTCTGTTGACCTTTGCGGATTAAAATTTGCTCAAACTAGGGGCGGTTTAATCGCGGCGCGAGGTTTGTAACCTAGTGGGCTAAGTAAAAACCGAGCAACAAAGAGTAAATCGCCCCTAGGCAGAACCCTTCGGGCAGCGCCTGTTTGGCATTGATGCTGCGTTATCGCCTATTTATGGGGAAGAACCACACCACATAGGCTCTGCCTTGCCTAACTACCAAACAGACTGCTGCAAATTTAACCTTGAAAGGTCAACAGACCCTAGTTAAACTCTTATCTATATGTGGTAAAAAGCGGTTAATTTATTGTGCTTACACGTGTCAAAGCGTAATCAACATAAAGCCCTCACAGCCAAGCATAAACATCCTTTAAATTTAATTTACACTTTTAACCTGCACTGCATCCCTGAATAACTAGCTAGTAAAATACTGATCTATTAAATTTTGCCTTTATGCAGGCATAAAAAAAGGGCCTTGCGGCCCTTAAGTAACACTATCTAGTTGAATTAGAATTGGTTCATGGTGTTAGCTTCACCACCGGCTTTAAGTGCATTCTCGCCAGAGAAGTACTCTTTGTGCGTATCGCCAATGTTTGAGCCTGCAAGGTCTTGGTGCTTAACTGACGCTTGCTCACGACGGATTTCTTGACGTTGTACGTCACGTACATAAGCCAGCATACCTAAGTCACCGAAGTAACCTTCAGATAGAATATCTGTGCTTAGTGCCGCTGTATGGTACGTTGGCAATGTGATTAGGTGATGGAAAATACCAGCTTCACGTGCGCCATCGCGTTGGAAGTTTTGTACTAATAAGTCTGCAGCTGCAGCAAGCTCTGTTGCATCCATTTCTGGAGCCATAAGCGCTTTGTTGTCATCAATACTTGGGTAAGCGCTTAGATCACGACCTGCTTCTTGCCACTCTTGGTATACTTGCTCACGGAACTTAAGCGTCCAGTTGAACGACGGTGAGTTGTTGTATACTAATTTAGCATCTGGAACTTGTTCTTTAACGCGATTTACCAGCTCTGCAATTTGTTTTACGTGTGGTTTTTCTGTTTCAATCCACAGTAAATCAGCGCCTGACTGTAAGCTAGTTACACAATCTAGTACTACGCGGTCTTTCTCAGTGCCTTCGCGGAACTGGTATAAACCGTTATCTAGGCGTGTAGGCTTACAAAGTTGGCCATTAAGCTTCATTGCCGTTTCGCCTTCATTTAAATCTTCAACGCTGTTTACCGGTGTTGTTTCTAAAAATGCATTGTATTGGCTTGCTAAGTCACCTGGTTTTTGTGAAACCGGTACTTTTTGCGTTAGGCTTGCACCTAGTGAATCGGTACGTGCAACGATAATGCCGTTATCAATACCTAGCTCTAGGAACGCGTAACGTACTGCGTTAATTTTAGCTAAAAAGTCTTCATGAGGAACGGTAACTTTACCTGCTTGGTGACCACATTGCTTAGCATCTGATACTTGGTTTTCGATTTGGATAGCACAAGCACCCGCTTCAATCATCTTTTTAGCAAGTAGGTAAGTCGCTTCTTCGTTACCAAAACCTGCATCAATATCAGCAATGATTGGCACAACGTGCGTTTCAAAGTTATCAATTTTATTAAGCACGGCTTGAACGTCGCCGCCGTTTGCTTTTGCATCGTCTAGCTCATTGAATAAATGGTCAAGTTCACGTGCATCAGCTTGCTTTAAGAAAGTGTAGATTTCTTCGATAAGTGCTGGTACTGATGTTTTTTCGTGCATACTTTGATCTGGAAGTGGGCCAAACTCAGAGCGAAGCGCTGCAACCATCCAGCCACTTAGGTATACGTAGCTGCGTTTAGTTGTTTTTTGGTGACGCTTAATTGCCATCATCATTTGTTGCGCAGTAAAACCATGCCAACAACCTAAAGACTGCGTGTACTGGCTTGTGTCTTTGTCGTATGCCGCCATGTCTTCACGCATAATGTCAGCAGTAAATTGTGCAATATCAACACCAGAGCGAAAACGGTTTTGTAAACGCATGCGAGTTGCGTATTCAGGATTAATAGTTTTCCATGCACTGCCTTGTGATTGGCATAGTGTTGCTAGTGTATCTGTTTCGCCTTGATATGTTGTCATAATAAAGTCCTTCGAACGGGTATTAATATTTATTGTTGAGAGAGTGACTACATCGCGTTAGCTCTGTAGCGCTTAATTAAACATTAGGCTTATTTTTTAGATTTAGTAAATTTATAGTTGTTATTGCGGCTATACATATAGTGAATGGTTAAAAAGCACTCAAAGCGACTTTTTTTGCGATATGGTAAGTGTACGCATATAAAAAATGCACTCTGACGGACCGTTTAAGGATTTTAATTATGAGCCACACTCTCACCCACTCTGGACTCAGCGTTGATAAGCAACTAGCTGAATTTGTTAAAAAACAACTATTACCTGGTACCCATCTAGACGAACACCAGTTTTGGAAAAGCTTTGCTCATATAGTGCAAACACTTACTCCGCTGAACAAGTCGCTACTCGCTAAACGTGAACAATTACAAAAGCAGATTGATGACTACCATGTTGCTAATAAAAACGGTGATCAAGCCCAGTACCAAGCGTTTTTAAAAGACATTGGCTATTTAGTTGATGAACCTGAAGACTTTAATATTGAAACCCAGAATGTAGAGCCAGAAATAGCATTGACTGCAGGGCCACAGTTAGTGGTACCGGTTAGTAATGCCCGTTTTGCTTTAAATGCTGCTAATGCACGTTGGGGTTCACTTTACGATGCACTATACGGCACAGACGTACTCAGTGAAGACGATGGTGCAGAGAAAGGGACTCAATACAATCCAGTGCGCGGCTTTAAAGTAATGGCTTACGCCAGACAGTTTTTAGATAAAGCGCTACCGCTTGAAAATGGCTCGCACATCGAAAGCACTAATTATTCAATTGTGGATGGCGCACTTGCTATTACATTACGCGACAGCTCGCACACTGCGCTTAAAAACCCTGAACAACTCGTTGGCTATCAAGGTGAGGCACAAAACCCAAGTGTTATTTTACTTAAAAACAATGGATTACATGTTGAGCTGCAAATAGATCATCACCACCCTATTGGCCAAGCTGATAAAGCAGGGCTAAAAGATGTGGTACTTGAAGCGGCGCTGACCACTATTATGGACTGTGAAGACTCCGTTGCTGCAGTGGATGCCGAAGATAAAGTGCAAGTGTACAAAAACTGGTTAGGCTTAATGCAAGGTAACTTAGTTGAAACGTTTAGAAAAGGCGACAAAATGGTCGACCGTACGTTACAAGCCGATCGCCAATACACAGGTCTTGATGGCCAAAAACTGACCCTAAAAGGGCGCAGTATGATGTTTGTGCGTAACGTTGGGCATTTAATGACAAACCCTGCCATTACCGATGTAAGTGGTAATGATGTGTTTGAAGGCATCATGGATGCCATGTTCACCGCAACAGCCGCACTGCACGATTTAAACACTAAAAATGCCATTCAAAACTCAACTGCACAAAGTATTAATATTGTAAAACCAAAAATGCATGGCCCTGATGAAGTGGCATTTGCTAACACTTTATTTGGTATGGTTGAAGAGGCACTAAGCTTGCCGAAAAACACCCTTAAAATGGGCATTATGGACGAGGAGCGTCGTACTTCTGCTAACCTAAAAGCCTGTATTCATGCAGCTAAAGAGCGCGTTGTATTTATTAACACCGGCTTTTTAGACCGCACCGGTGATGAAATACACACCTCTATGCAAGCGGGTGTGGTACTGCCTAAAGCGGCTATTAAAGCACAGCCTTGGATCAGCGCTTATGAAGATCGTAACGTCGATATTGGCCTAGCCTGTGGCTTAAGCCACAAAGCACAAATTGGTAAAGGTATGTGGGCAATGCCCGATAAAATGGCGATGATGATGGAGCAAAAAGTTGCCCACCCTCAGTCAGGTGCAAATACGGCTTGGGTGCCCTCTCCTACTGCCGCTACATTACACGCAATGCACTATCATGATGTTGATGTATTTAGCCTGCAGCAAAGCATTGCCACGCGCCAAATAGCAAGCCTAGAAAGCTTGCTAACACCACCGCTAATGACAACCCCAGAAACACTATCAAAAGAAGATATTCAAAGTGAGCTTGAGAACAACGCGCAAGGCATTTTAGGTTACGTAGTACGCTGGATTGACCAAGGAATAGGCTGTTCTAAAGTGCCTGACATTAACCATATTGGCTTAATGGAAGATAGAGCGACCTTACGTATTTCAAGTCAGCATATCGCCAACTGGCTGCATCACGGCGTGTGCAGTAAAGAGCAAGTGCAAAATGTAATGGCAAAAATGGCTAAGGTTGTTGATGGCCAAAATGAGCATGATAGCCTTTACAGCCCTATGGCTACTAATGAGCAAACACTGGCTAAAAGTGTTGCTTATCAAGCCGCTATGGCACTAGTATTTGAAGGCGTTAGCCAACCTAGCGGTTATACTGAGCCGCTACTGCACAGCTACCGCTTAAAATATAAAGCACAGCACTAACTTAAAACTTAACCTAAAAACAAAAAAATCAGCTTTACTAAGCTGATTTTTTATAACTCTAGTGAATAATCACTATTCAAATCACTACGAATTAATTTTTAATGGTCGCGTTGTGATAAACATTTTGTACGTCATCGCAATCTTCAAGCATATTGATAAATTTATCAAAGTTGGCAATCACTTCTTCATCAGTAATTTCAACATGCACTTGTGGTACAAAGGTAATCTCATCAATTTCAAAGTTAATGCCTTCAAATGCTTCTTCTAATGCCGTTTTAGCTTTAAAGTACTCAGTATGCGGTGCAAACACCGACACCTTGCCATCTTCGGCTTCTACATCAGTAACATCAACATCAGCCATCATCAGGGCTTCTAACACCACTTCATCGTCGTCGCCTGCAAACCCTAAAACAGCGAGGTGATCAAACATATGAGCAACACAACCAGGTGTGCCTATTTTTGAATCTGTTTTAGTAAACGGTAAGCGCACATCTTTAATTGTACGATTAGGGTTGTCAGTTAAACAGTCAACAATCACCATACAATTACCCGGGCCGTAACCTTCGTAACGAGCGGTTGAGTAATCTTCCCCTGCCCCACCGGCTGCTTTTTCAATTGCTTTTTCGATTACGTGCGCGGGAACTTGGTCTTTTTTGGCTTTTTCAATTAAGCGTCGCAATGTTTGATTTACATCCGGGTCGGGTTCACCACTTTTGGCTGCAACGTAAATTTCTTTACCATACTTCGAATTTACTTTAGTTTTTGCGTTGGCTGTTTTAGCCATCGAACTTTTGCGGACTTCAAATGCTCTGCCCATCTTGTGCCTCTATTGAATACGTTCTGTTTTCGATATTTTACCAATTCAAAGCGTATTGGGCTAGTGGTTCAACATGCTATGCTAAGTAAAAGCAGCTGGGTATTAATTTAAATAATACCCGTTATGCTATTAGCGAAATGAAATACAGTGCAATTTAACATAATTAGGGTCTGTTAACCTTTGCGGATTGCTATTTGTTCAAACTAGGGGCTATTTAATCGCGGCGCAAGGTTTGTAACCTAGTGGACTAAGTCAAAACCGAGCAACAAAGAGTAAATCGCCCCTAGGCAGAACCCGAAGGGCAGCGCCTGTTTGGCATTGCTGCTGCGTTATCGCCTATTTATGGGGAGTAACCACACCACATAGGCTCTGCCTTGCCTAAATACCAAACAGACTGCTGCAAATACAACCTTGAAAGGTCAACAGACCCCAATCTTTTCAGCGTAACTTTCAACTAACGACACTAACTCATCAAACGCATGAATCACAAAGTCGGCTTGTTCGGCATACGCGGGGGTCACATCAGGTGCATACAAACAGGCTCGCATTTTTGCATTATGGGCCGCTTGTATATCATATAAATAATCACCAACGTAAATAACATTATCAACGGGCATTGACCAATGGCTTGCAATAGTTAATAAAGCACTTGGATCGGGTTTAGCCGGTGCGTCTGTTCGGGTGAGTACCATTTCAATTGGCAACGGATTGTGTTGCAACTTTAGTGTGGCCGCTTTATCAAAATTACGGGTCACAATAGCCATGGGGATATTTTTAGCTTGCAGAGCGTTGACAGCTGCAACAACGCCGGGTAAAAACGTCGCCGTTTGCGCGTCGAGTAGCTCATGCTGATGAACTATATTCATTGCTTCTTCACGCATGTAGGGCGAGGGCAATTGCTCTATATATTCAAGTAGGTCTAGCTCTGCAGGACAACCTACTTGGGCTTTTATTAATGAAAAGTTTAATTCTGATGATACTAAGGTTCCGTCTAAATCAAAAATAACACCTTTGATTGCCTCAATTTGCGTTTTCATTTCATTCCTTGCGCTAAATAATTAGCTCATTTTGCTGGGTTTGCTTTACATAAAAGAGTATATCAATAAACGTATTGGAAAGAGCTCAGTCCATTGCACTCCCAGTATAGCTCATTTGATAACACAATAGCTTGGGTTTGAATAATATCTGTTGTAATGGTTTTACGATGAAGTAAATTAACTCGATCAGCTAATCTTTGGTAAAAAAGTGCGCACCTTATAAAAGATGCGCGGTGGGTTAGTTAGTTTCAAATCGCGCTTCAAGCCATGTATCGTCTTGGCTAAAGTTTAACGTTTTAACTTGTCCTCGCCCTTCAACATTTACCATATTGACTTGCGCAGGCCATAAATCGCGAAGTGCGCCATTACTCATTCTAACGCCTTCAATCTCATCGGGGATCGTTGCTTCTTGGTATACCCAAAAGAACTTACCATCCACTTGTGCACCCACATAATTAAGCGTAAGTGGCTCACCCACTAAGGTTTGCAAAGCAACATGAGACTCAACATATTTAGCAAAGCGTTTTTGGTCACGCTTGTTATTTATGATATCCACTTTGCCTTTAAATAAGTTGCCAACAGCATGCTCTGTGTCATGTAAGTAAAAACGATGCATCAATTCAATATTGTGCGTGCGCTGATTAAATAACACCGTGGTAACGGATGATTTTAATTGATGCGCCATACTCGGCGCAGCAATTAAAAAACAAGCAATAATAAGCAAAAAGCGCATTATTATTGGTCCTCGCCGTTATTTTTTTCGTCTTTTGGCTCGTCTTTTTTCAGCTCAGTTTTAATATCTTGCATGATATCACGGCTTACTTTTGCCTTACTCTTTTCACGTTTGTACACTTCAATACGTGAAGGAATAATACGACGTGGGTAGTGATTATTTTCTACATTCACATCCGCTGTTTCCCAACCTGGATCAACCGTTACTGAGGTGAGCGGTTTGTTTTTGTCGGTAATAATCAGCTTTTGTACATTTTTGTGGTTACGACGCCAAATTTCTGCGGGAATGTAACGCTCTTCTTTAGTACCATCTTCATAAGTTAGCTCTAAAAGAATCGGCATCACTAGACCGCCCAAGTTTGAAAACTCCATAACATAGTAGTTTTTGTCTTCTTCTAGCGCGCGATCGAGTGTTTTACGCTCCCACGGTTTTAAGCCTTTTAAAAACTTGTTGTACGCATTACGTTCTTTATTGGTAACCGTAAAGCGATCGTTTTCGTCATAAAAATCGGTTACATCTGGATTTTTCTCAACCCAGGTTTTTTTACCTTCAGCACGATTACGCTCAACAAATAATGAGCTTGGCTTATTCGCTTCAATGTCACGTAAACGTTTAAAGTCGATATCAGGGTTTTTGGTGTCTAACCGTAATTGATATACTTTATCAAGCGAGATATCAACATGGTCTGTGGTGTAAAACCAACCACGCCAGAACCAATCTAAATCAACGCCTGACGCTTCTTCCATAGTACGGAAAAAATCAGCTGGAGTAGGGCGCTTATATTTCCAGCGCTGTGCATACTCTTTAAACGCAAAATCAAATAATTCACGACCTAAAATAACTTCACGT
The DNA here is from genome assembly GCF_000239875.1 of Pseudoalteromonas sp. BSi20311. Lineage (NCBI taxonomy): Bacteria > Pseudomonadati > Pseudomonadota > Gammaproteobacteria > Alteromonadales > Pseudoalteromonadaceae > Pseudoalteromonas > Pseudoalteromonas sp. BSi20311. Next base: position 29,778 of record NZ_BADU01000060.1, read on the forward strand.
AAAATATTTAATGCTGCAGCTGGTTTAGTGTAGGCATTAGGGCCTAAACGAAGCACACTGTCTGATTGCGTCATAATAGGCACTTGAGTTTCAGACTTCATGTACGCCACAATATCACGTGGCTCAACACCCCAAGGAATGGTTGGATCCCATTCACGCCCAGCAACACCATCTAAAAAGCTATTTAAACCTTCATCCATCCAGGTCCATTGGCGCTCATCTGAGTTTACAATCATAGGGAAATAAATATGCCCCACTTCGTGGATAACAACCCCGATTAAAAAGCGCTTTTCTGCTTGAGAATAAGTACGCGTGCCATCGTCTTGTAAATCTGTACGTGGACCATTAAAAGTGATCATTGGGTATTCCATACCCCCTACAGGACCATTGACTGACTGTGCAGTTGGGTACGGGTAATCAAATGAGTATTTTGAATATACTTCCATGGTATGTACCACAGATTCAGTTGAATATTTCTTCCATAAATCGCCACCTTCTTTAGGGAAAAACGACATAGCCATAACCAGTGGTTGCTCATTCCCCCCTTGTTGGTAACCTTTAGCATCCCACATAAATTTACGTGACGACGCCCATGCAAAATCACGAACGTTTTCAGCTTTAAAATGCCACGTTTTTGTTTTGTCTGTACCGGCTTTTTCGTTTTCGAGTGCTTCTTCTTCAGTAACTACAAATACCGGGCGCTTTGCTGTTTCAGCTTCTTTTAAACGCATGCGTTGAGTACTGGTTAAAACTGAGCTTGGGTTATCAAGCTTACCGGTTGCCGATACAATATGATCCGCTGGAACTGTAATTTCAACGTTGTAGTCGCCAAATTCCAAGGTGAATTCACCGCTACCTAGAAATGGCTTGTTGGTCCATGCTTCGTAATCAGTATACGCAGCTAAACGAGGGAACCACTGTGCCACTAGGAAAATATCGTTACCGTCTTCTTCAAAGTGCTCATAACCTGCACGTGCACCAACCGCATCTTCTTCAACCAAGTTAAACGCGAAGTCCATGCTAAACTCAACATCTTTACCCGGTTTAAGTGGCGTGTTTAAGTCTATACGCATTAAAGTATCAACAACCGTTACGCGAAGCGCTTTACCATCTTCATCTTTAACATTGCTAATGGTGTAACCCAGCTCATTGTCGTTCATAAACTGCTGACGACGTAAATCACCTAAGCTTAATTTAGCAGGCTTGGCATCCGGTTCGTTTTGTAGGGTACTTTTAAAAGTTTGCGTGGTTTCTGCAATCGAGTCATTTTTAAAAATGTTTTGATCAAGCTGTAGCCATAAATATTTAAGCGTATGCGGTGAGTTATTTTTATATTCAATTGTTTGACTCCCCGTTAAACGACGCTTTTGCTCATCAAGCTTTACATCAATATCGTAATCAACGCGTTGTTGCCAGTAATTTTCTGCCGGTGCACCTGCGGCACTTCGGTAAACATTAGGGGTAGGCAAAGCTTCATCTAGTTGACGAAACTTATCAACATAGCTGCCTTTAGTTTGTTCAACAGATGAGGCCATCACAGAGCTCGCCATTGCCAAAGGCAATACAAACGCACTCAATGTAAATAAACTTTTCTTCATTGTTAATCCTGATCGATTTTAGTGACGCTACTGTGACAAATTTACAGCTAAGCTTCAATAAAATAGCGATAAAACCCTGCTTTTATAGGGTGATATTCCCCATCTTTATGTAAATACTATTTATAGTGTTTCATACCATAAAAAAGAACGGACATTTCGTCAGAAATTTAATAAAAAACAAAAGCAATTAATACGCTAAACAAAACTGTAAAGGGGGTTTACATATCACTAAAAGTAGAGATAAAACGAAAAAACACAGCTATTTTCATTAAAAATACTAAATAACACAGTTTTAGGTTGATCTTTACTATGGTTTGTAATTAGAATCGCCCACTTTTTTAATTTGAGGGTACTTTTTTAGTGTTTCTCTCAAATATTTTTTGTTCTAACTAGTCGTATTAAGTGTGGTGAGTTTATGGATTTTTATGTCCTAAAAAAGCAGCAAAAACTAATTGCAATACCAGCAGACGTGCAAAATTGTAAGCAGTATATTAACTCAGGCTACCTGTATATTGATAAAGTGGCTGCTTGTAATGAAACTAATGCACTGGAAGTATTACATGCTAAAAAAGCGAAAGCATTAAAGTGGCCTTTAACAATCGCCCTTGCTGCTTTACCCGTTATTTTTATTGCTTGGTATATTTTAACCTAAAGCGATACTTGCATCTTTAATTGCCTTGGGTATATTGGCGCTCTTATGGTTTTTTAAGAGCGCAAAATGAAAGTTCTTCACACTTCAGACTGGCACTTAGGTCAGCAATTTTATGAACATGATCGCCGTCATGAACACCATGCTTTTTTCTCTTGGTTATTAACCACCCTCGTTAGCCAACAAATCGACTTATTACTGGTCGCTGGCGATATTTATCACACTGCCACCCCCAGCGCTAGTGCAGAAAACCAACTCTATCAATTTATAAAGAATGCCAAAGCACAGTGCCCACAATTACACGTGGTCATAATTGCCGGCAATCATGACTCCGCTAATCGTATTTTGGCCGCACAGCCCTTATTAGCTCAGTTTGATACCCATGTTGTAGGCCGCTTTGATCCCGCCAACCCCAATGACGTGGTAATAACAATTAATAACAACGACAAACACGCTGTGGTACTCGCTATGCCATTTTTACGCACCAGCGACGTAAGTGCACTAAGCCAGAGTGAAGAGGGCCCTAGTTACCCACAAGGCGTTGCTAAAGCTTATCAACTGGCACTTGAACATGCGTTAAGGCTTAACGCTGAAAATACGCCTTTAATTGTGATGGGTCACTTGCATGCCAAGGGTGGAAATATTTCTGGTGACTCTGAGCGTAACTTAGTTATTGGCGGTGAAGAAGCCATTTCAGCGTCAGTATTTGGTAAGCATGCCAATTACGTAGCGCTAGGGCATTTACACAAAGCGCAGTTAGTGGCTAAAAATGAGCACATTCGCTACAGCGGTACACCTATTCCAATGTCGTTTTCAGAAAGGAAATATACCCATCAAGTCAATGTGGTTGAGTTTAACGTACAAAAAGACCAACCGCTAAGCACCACTGTAAACCCCCTTTACATTCCTAGGCTCGCTGAAGTAATTGTATTACCCGAGGGGGAGTGCGTCCCTTTAGGCAAGCTATGCGAGCAAATAAAAGCACTCGATACACAACAATACGAAATAGCGCCATACTTACGAGTAAAGCTAAAATCCAGTGATATCGATACCACTTTTCGTGAACAAATTGAACAAGCACTAAAAGACAAGCAGGTTAACTTTTGTGGTATAGAGCGAGTACGCGATCAGCAAGTGAATAATTCCTCAGAAACGGTATTTGAGGATTTAAGCTTTGTAGAAATGCTCAACCCAATTAATTTGCTAGAACAAGCCTTTAATAACGACAAAGATATGGCCGGAGAAACCGTACCCAGTGAATTAAAAGCACTATTAACCGACGTTATTGATGAACTTGAACAGGAGCAGCTACTATGAAAATAACCGCCGTACGTATTCATAACTTAGCCTCCATTGCTGATGCCGAAATCGACTTTTTAGCATCACCACTCAAAGACGCAGGTTTATTTGCTATTACAGGTGACACTGGCGCAGGTAAAAGCACCGTACTTGATGCCATTTGTTTAGCTCTTTATACGAAAACTGCCCGTTTAAAAGGCGATAAAGGCAACCTAATTGATTTTAACGGCGATAACATAAAGCTTAACGATGCCCGTAATTTATTGCGCCGTGGAAAATGGGAAGGCTATGCGGAAGTAGACTTTAGCGGCCAAGATCAACAACTTTATAGAGCACGCTACAGCATTCAACGAACGCATAAAAAAGTAACCGGCAAACTAAAAGTAGCCGAGCATACTTTGCATAGCTTACCTGATGAAACCTTAATCGCCGACAAAAGCACCACCATAAAAGCCATTGAAAATAAAATAGGCCTCACTTTTGAGCAGTTCTCCCGTGCAGTGCTACTAGCACAACACGAGTTTGCCGCATTTTTAAAAGCCACTGGCGATGAACGCGCACAACTTTTAGAGTGCCTTACAGGCACCGATAAATTTAGTCGAATAGGCCAGCGTATATTTGAGCGTAATAAAGCAGTAAAAGATAAATTTGAATTACTAACAGCCAGCTTAGCCAGTTACACGTTATTGTCTGATGAAGAACTCAGTGAGAAAAAACACACTCTTGATGAACTTAAAAAACAAACTGAACACACAAAAACAACGTTGGCCAACACAGAGCAAGGTGTTAACTGGTACAAGCAAGCACACAGTTTAGAGCAAGCATTAACAGCCGCTCAACAAAACGAGCAACAAGCAAGTGATGCACTTGATGCGGTTAAAGTGCAAACTGAGCAAGCCAAACAAGCACAAAGTGCGCTTGAAATTAAAGATAATCGCCAGCGTTTTAAAAGCTTAACGGTGCAAAACAGCCAGTTAAATTCACAAATTAAAGAATTAAACGCGCTAGATCATGCCGCGCTTATTAACGAGCAAGCAAGTAAGGTTAAAAAACAACAAAGCGAACTAGCAACAGCAAAACAACAACAACAAACGGCTGAGCCACTGATTACAAAGGCACGTGAACTCGACAGTCAATTAGCTATTTTTACGCAAAGCATTACAAGCCTGACACAACAAAAAACTAAAGAGCAGCAGCAATTAAGCGAGTTACAACAGCAGTTACAACAAAATAATCTCAGTGTGGAGCAGGCAACAACACAAAGCGCCCACCATAAGAAATGGTTACAAGAGAACAATCAACTTAAGTCATTGGCCACTGATTGGAACTATTTTAATCACAGCTTTAAGCAGTTTTTTAATACTACAACGCAATTAAAAACACTCGAGCAACAAAAGCAAGCAACTACTTTGCAGCTAAGCACACTCGCTACCAAGCTTAATGAGCAAAATAAACAGCTTGAACATGCAGAGCAAGTGCTAAGCACTGAAAAACAAAACCTAAATAAACTCACCCAACAGCAAGAGCAATTTAGTATTGAGCAGTGCGATAATCAGCTTAAAAACATCGATTATTTAAAAGAGCAGCGAGCGCGTTATAAGCAATTTAATCAAGAGCTAAAGCACACTGCACAGCAACAAAGCAATGTGGCAGAAAAGCTAACTCAGAGTGAGCAAACTAACACTACATTGCTCGCGCAATTAAGCAGTAAAGAGCAAGCACTGAAACACGCCGAACAATCGCTTAATCAAGCACGCTTGCGCGCGAGTGAACATGTTGAACACTTACGCGCACAACTCCTGCCTAATGAGGCATGTGCGGTTTGTGGAGCCACTGAGCATCCTTTTGCAAACAATCAAAGCCAACCTTTTAATAACTTAATAACCGACTTTGAAAATACTTATACTGGCGCTAAACAACAGCACTTAGATGCACAAACCCAGCTACATCAACATCAAACACAGCATGCGGTTTTAGTCGCAGAGCATAAGCAGCATAGCCAAGCGATTGCTGATGCCCAAGCCAAAATGTTAGACATTAAAAATACCATGCAAGCGGCTAAAACAGATCTTAATGACTTGAACGTTGAGCAACTTGATGACACCCATAAACAATTAAGCGTGCAAAAAACGCAGTACTTTGCTGCGCAAAAACAAAAAGATCTGTTACAAGAAGCGGTTAACCAACTGCAAAACACGGTTAAAAAAGAACAGACTGCGCAGCAACAATTAAATACCCAGCATGTTGAACTGAATAATCAGCTCACCATGCTTAATAATAAGCACCAGGAATTGCACAGCCAACGCGAAGCACTTATAAGTGAGCTGAATTCTCACTTTGAAAACAGTCAATTTTGGCAAGCATTACAAACCGGCGCGTTAACGCTAAGCGAGTTAGGTGAGCAAGTAGAGCAGTATCAACATCAGCAACTACAACTTGAACACACTCAAAAGCAATTAGACAGCGCCAATTTACAGCTGCAGCAGCTAACCCCGCTTATGACCAAAGCTGAGCAGCAAGTTAGCACGCTCAACGACGATTTAACTCAGGCACAGCAGCAACACAATAATACTCAGCAACAGCGCTTAGCGTTATTTGATAACCAAACGATCAGCGCTGATGACTATCAGGCTCAGCTGAATAGGCAAGTAGAGCAGTGTCAGGGTGAATTAAATCAGAGTCAACGGGCACACGATAGCGCCATAAAACAGCGCGATGAGCAGGCTATTACACTTAAAAACCTTGAGCAGCGCTTCGCCGATAACAGCCAGGAGCTAACCACACTTGAAATACGCTATAATGCTTGGTTTGAAGAATTTAGCGCGCTGTATGCTGATATAAGCCATCAGCAAATCGAGGTGCTACTGGCCATAAGTAATGACGATATTAAAGAGCAGCTAAAGCATAGCGAGCAGTTATCTCAAGCATTAGTTGATGCCCGAGCCGCGCTAAAACAACAGCAACAAGCCAATGATCAGCATCAGCAAAATAATAAGCCAGCACACAACGAAGCACAGTTAATTGAGCAACAAGCTGAATTAACTGCGCAGCAAACACAATTACAAAATACCTTACTTACGATTAATACCGCCATCGAGCAGCACAACCAAAATGCAAAAGCCCTTGAGGGCAAGCAGGCTGAGCTAAGCAAACTTAAACAACAAGTAGAACAATGGCATTTACTTAATAAAGTGCTCGGTGATGCAACCGGCAAAACAATGCGTAATTTAGCGCAAACACAAACACTAAAAATATTGCTACATTATGCTAATAGCCATTTAAAAACGCTGAATAAGCGTTACGAACTCACAGCAATAGCTGACTCACTTGATATAGCGATTATTGACCGCGATATGGCCGATGAACAACGTTCTGTAAACACACTCTCTGGGGGAGAATCGTTTTTAGTATCGTTGGCACTTGCATTAGGGCTGGCCTCTCTATCCTCAAACAAAGTGCAAATTAACTCGTTATTTGTTGACGAAGGCTTTGGTACACTAGATAGTGAAACACTTAGTATTGCAATGGACGCGCTAGATTCACTGCAAGCGCAAGGTAGAAAGGTCGGTGTGATTTCACATGTAAGTGAAATGAGCGAACGCGTTGCAACGCAAATTCATGTCGCTAAAAAACCGGGTGGATACTCCACCATAAACGTAATTTAAGGAAATAGTATGCCCACTTTTACAGGCGAAGAAGCACAAGAGTATGATAACCGTATTACCCGTTTAGTCCCTGGTTACGAGCTATTACATCAACTAACCAACGCACAGCTAAGCGCTACGTTAACTGATAACGCCCATATTTTAGTGGTAGGCGCGGGCACAGGTAAAGAAATCGCAGCGCTGGCGAATATTAATTCTACATGGCAGTTTACCGCTCAAGATACCTCGGCCGACATGTTAGCCATTGCTAAGCAACGCTTTATAGAGCAAGGTATTGATGCACGTATCAGCATTGAGTGCCAACCAGTAGATAAATTAAAAGTTAAAGCCGACGTGGTATTATGTTTATTGGTGATGCATTTTGTTGAAGATAACGGCGATAAGAAGCAGTTATTAAAGGGGATTAAAAATAATCTTAAAAAATCTGCACCAGTATTTATTGCTGATTTAATGCGCCCAGAAACCCCGTTTGAACGAGAGGCACAACTTAATACATGCAAAGAGCTTGGCCTTAGTGAAGCAGGAAAAACGCAAATGGCACATAACTTAGAGCGTGAGTTTTACCCGCTTGATCGCATGCGCTTTAGTGAGTTACTCAACGAGTGTGGCTTTGGCATTCCAAAACTATACTTTAAAGCACTTGGGTTTAGTGGGTACGTGGTATAAATTTTTTGAAAAAAAAAGCTAATATCGCATTGATATTAGCTTCATCGCTTAACGTTAGTTTAGCGTGGTGAGTGCGCTTTAAAGCCCACTCCCTTTAAATTAGATGCAAACGATGTTTTCAGCTTGCGGGCCTTTTTGACCTTGAGTTACGCTGAACTGTACTTTTTGGCCTTCAGCTAAAGTTTTGAAACCGTCGCCTGAGATTGCGCTGAAATGTGCGAAAACGTCTGGGCCAGACTCTTGCTCGATAAAACCAAAACCTTTAGCTTCGTTGAAAAATTTTACAGTACCAGTAGTTGTATTAGACATAATAATATCCTAAAAAAATAAATAAAAAATTGCCCTAAAATAGGCGTTTAACAGGAAGAAAACAAACATTTAACTTGAGGATATCGCGAAGGATTATTACTAATAACAACGTGGTACTTACAAATAAACTGGGCTTTCTATCAACCCGATGGCGAGCAGAATAACAGTAATACACTTTATAACAAGCTTTATTTACACTTTATTTTTATAAATAACTGCAAAGCCACTCGCCACAGGCTTTGCAGCGTCATCGTCGCGATTTTTAATTCGGTAATCATTTAAAAATGCAAATTACGCGCTCTTACAATATCTTTCATCACAATGGTTGAGGTTAAACGTTGTACACCTGGTAAGGCTGATAGCTTGTCATCATAAAGTTGCTGAAACGCAGCTAAATCTTTAGTAACGACGTGTAATAAGTAATCTGGGGTACCAAATAAACGTTGCGCATTGGTGATCTGAGGAATAGCATCCACCGCTTGCTCTAATTTGCTTAACGACGCTTTATCACCCTCTTTGATAGTAATAAATACGAGTGCAGAAAAGTTTAAACCCACTTTCTCCGGTGAAATCTCGGTGCGGTAACCGACAATTGCTTTGCTTTTCTCAAGCTCTTTAACACGGCGGTGACAGGGCGACACGCTTAGCCCAACACGATCAGCCAATTCAGAGAGGGTGAGCCTGCCATCAACTTGTAGCTGCGCAAGAATTTTCCTATCTATGGTATCCATAGCTAATTATTTCCTAAAATGAATGCTTATATCGGTAAAATACAGTAACTTTTACTCATCAGAAAGAAATAAAATAGCTACTCACTTATTTTGGGTTATAGCGCATGGATATTAATATTATTTTTTCTTTTTGGCTGGTGTCAATTTTGTTTGTACTCACCCCTGGAGCTGATTGGGCTTATACAATTAGCGCAGGAATAGCGGGCGACAAAATTGTTCCTGCAGTATCGGGGTTAATACTTGGGCATTTAGTGGCCAGTTTAATAGTGGTGGTAGGGTTAGGTGCGCTATTAGCGTCGCATGCCATCTTTATAAAGCTGTTAACCTTGTTTGGCGCTTTATACATCATTTGGATTGCCGTATCACTGTACCGATTTCCTCCTATGCCTACAGCTTATGTCAGTGGCCAACAACACACCTCAGATACGCATCTAAAGTGGATGAGAAAGGGCTTTATTATTAGTGGCTTAAACCCTAAAGTGATGCTGTTATTTTTAGCCTTATTACCGCAGTTTGTATTGCCAACTTTATCGTTTTCTATCACTGAACAATTGCTGGTACTGAGTGTAATTCATTTAGTAGGCTGTGCGTTAGTGTATTGGTTAATAGGAATAAGCGCCAAAAAAATCCTCAGTAACAACCCCGCATTGTCGCTCAAATTTGGACGAGCCTCGGCATGTGTGCTGTTTATTATAGGCTCGCTAATGCTAGTTGATAGCGCACAAAAACTAACTCACATTGTGTAAAGCAAAAGAGAGCGTGGCTTATCTTATCTGAGCCACTAACTCACTCAAACGGGCAATTTTAATATTACTTAACTGCCTATAATCAAAATAGGGGCACACAATAATATTCTGGCTTTTATCTATAGCAAACTCATCATCAAGCCAATCAAGTTGGGCGTTTAACTTACCTTGTTGTATCAAGTTTTTAGCGTGAGTTCTTCCCGCAATAATGTGCAACTGGTTTTTATGCTCAGTGAGCACCGGCGCACTAAAGAGTAATGCAGTCCCGCTATGCTGCTGTAACAACAGCTCATCTCGATATGCTTGCCAGCTCACTGCTTGTTTGGCAAATGAGTAATACTCGCTTGGCAGCGCAAATAACACTTTGGCGTACACATTAAAGACTTTTCGCCAGCCATTGCCACAGTGCTGATTTATACTGTTTATTTGCCCACTAACCACAGGCTCTAACTGCTCTAGTATTTCAAAGTAGGGCATAGGGGGCGCTTTTGCGACATACACAGCAACTCTAAATGAGTCATCACCTAACCCTATGAACTGGCTGCTCACCTTAACTACTCTTATTTTGCGCTAAAATACGGTCAAGGTTATTAGCAAAGTTTTGTCTGTCACTTTGGCTTAACGGAGGCGGCCCGCCACTCATTTCTACGCCGCTTGAGCGCATAGTATCCATAAAGTCGCGTACATTTAGTAAGGAGCGAATGTTTTCAGTGGTGTAAAGCTCACCTCGCGGATTAAGCGCTTGGCCGCCGTTATCAATCACTTCACTTGCCAGCGGAATATCCCCAGTGATCACCAAATCGCCTTTTTCAATGCGTTTTACTATTTCATCATCAGCCACATCAAAGCCCGATGACACTTGCAGTCGGCTAATAAATTTTGATGGTGGAATGCGCATGGCATGATTTGCAACCAGTATTGTTTCTGTTTGCGTACGCTCTGCAGCTCTAAATAAAATTTCTTTTATTACCACCGGACAAGCGTCAGCATCAACCCAAATTTTCATGCTAAGTTCTTTAAATTGCTTTAGTATTAAAGCGATCCTATAGCAATTTCTAAAGAAAAGGAAACAACATGAAACTCGCTTTTAAAGCTGCATTATTTATTACCATCGTGTTTTTACTCAGTGCCTGTACCAGCGCTCCTGAAGGAATAACCCCAGTTAAAAACTTTGATTTAGAAAAATATCAAGGCAAGTGGTATGAAATAGCTCGATTAGACCATTCATTTGAACAAGGAATGGAACAAGTAACAGCCACCTACTCAATTAACAATGATGGAACGGTAAAGGTATTAAACAAAGGGTTTATTAGTGAAGAGCAGCTGTGGGACCAAGCTGAAGGCATAGCTAAATTTGTTGAAAATACCGATACAGGGCATTTTAAAGTATCTTTTTTTGGCCCATTTTATGGCGCCTATATTATTTTTGAACTTGACCAGCCTGATTATCAGTATGCCTTTATAACAAGCTATAGCAAAGATTACTTGTGGTTTTTATCACGCACACCAACAGTAAGCAAAGAGCTTAAGCAGCACTTTTTAAGCCAAGTAAAAGCGCTTGGTTTTGCAACTGATGAGATTATTTGGGTAAATCAAAAACCGCTGTAAAGGGGGTTTACACGCCCCTAGGTTGTAATAAAACGTTCACCTTATTGTAAGGTAAACTAAATAAAGTAGGACTATATTAGCCTCACTTGCAAAGAGACAGGCAGGTGAAGACATAATGACAATCCCCCTTTATTATTGGCAAGCCTTATGGCTTGCCATTTTTTTAGCTCAATTTTAGCTATTGTTTGAGATCAGGTTTTTACTAACTAAAGCCCATTTAAACCAAAAAATAACGTACTCATGGCCAAAATCACTAATATAAGTAAATTAAAAAGCTTAGTTAACCTCACCAAAAAACTATAAAAAATCATTACAATTAAGGCACTTAACGTCATATAGCCACAAAACTGTAAACCGCCATAACCCTGTAACTGGTTCACACAAAGTAGCAAGCTTAGTAAAATACTGATCCAAGCAACACTCAATAAAATTAAACGCTGCTGTTGAGTAGGGCGCTTATTAAAAACATCCTTAAAATGATTATATTTAGCTAGCGCAAAGCAGTTAAAAGCAATTAAACATAAACTAAATGGCAGCAAGGTAATCATATTTTTTGCTCCTGAGTACTTATGTGTAGACGCTTTTTAGTTTGCAGCCCAGTACGTAATTTTTCGGTTTGTAACAAAAACAGTAAACCGAACAGTAAAAACAAACTATCAAACATGAATAAAGCCCACTGATCGTTACGTAAATACTGAATTATATTACCTTCAGTGGTGAGCGCATTAACCACTGGCACACTAAAACAGGCAATACTGTTTATAGCCGCCATAACACACCATTGCAGCTTGTCACGCTTTACAAAGGCAATGATGAACACACATAGCCAAGTTAAAAAGAAAGCGAGTATTTCTTTATCCGCGCGCTCAGCAACCTGTTTACTGAGTAAACGATTAGCCAAAAAGAAAGCCGATGTAGCCAAGGGCAGTCCCATCAATGTTCCTAGATTTAACCCTTCAACTAGCTTTAGCCCCCAAGATGGCTGAGTATTTTTTTTCATTCTTTCGCGTAAGCGCTTAGCCCACATTATGCAGCCTGTCGCTATCATAATGCAGCCAGCAATGCCGCCTAAAAAATATAAACCGCGCAGTAATGGCTCTGCAAAACGCCCAGTGTGCATTGAATTTAAAGACTCATACAGCGCTTTACTGCCGGTGAGTTCATCATCAGTTTGTGCGATGAGTTCACCCGTTACGCCATTGAATATAAGGCGCGGAGTTTGATCACGCAGCGCCTTACCAGGGCTTACCAATACCATAATCGTGGCAGCCGCTTTGTTAGGGTTACTGATCATTACACGGTTTATATCGGCGTTTGGCCACTTAGTATAAACCTGATCCAAAATAGTCTTCATAGGCACAAGTTCAGCTTCGCCCTTTGCTTTATTATTAATGGGGTTACTAGGAGAAAAGTCTTTAAAAAAGCCAGTCATACCTTCTTCATAAACAGTATTAACAGGGTGGGGAAACAGCATAAATATCAGAGTAATAATCCCGGTGTAGGTAATCATTAAATGAAACGGTAAGGCAAATACCGAACTTAAATTATGCACATCTAACCAGCTACGGCTGCCTTTATTAGCTCTAAAAACAAACATATCTTTAAAAATACGTTTGTGAATCACTATCCCTGATATCAGCGCAATAAGCATAAACAAGCTAGCAAAACAGACTATCCAACGTGCTGTTTTTACATCAATATAATGTAAGTCAAAATGCAAACGATAAAAGAAATTACCCCCTCGAGTATCTACAAAAGGCGGTAAAGGTTGCATGGTATTTGGGTCTAAACGACTATTATTAAACGATGCCCTGCGCTGTCCAGGCTCTTTTGGCTTTGCAAAACCATACGTTAAATAAGGTATACGCTCTTCAGGAAGGGTTATCCGCCAATTAGGCGCATTAGGGGCTTGAGCATTTAAATACTCAACGCCAGTTATTATTTGTTGCTTTTGCGCGCCAATACGGTCTGTCTGCTGCTCAATATTATGAATACTTGGCTGATTCCATAAGCTCACTTCATCTCTAAAAAAGCTAATAGTGCCTGCAAAAAATATTAAATACAGTAACCAACACACGAGTAAACCTACCCACGTATGTAACCAGGTCATTGAGCGAAAAAAACTCCCTTTCATAACCATCCCTTCATTAACGACAATGTAAAAAATTGCACTGCAATACTTAGTAAAATACTGATCCAAACTGTTTTTAACGACTGAAGATAAAAACTATAAATAAACACCAGTGCATAAATTAAAATACTCGCAGAGACACTTAAAAGAACCGCGTCAACTTTAGAGACCGGCACCACAACACTTAACAGCGACACACTGACGGCAGTAAAAAAATACCCGCCCACAATGGCGATAAAAAAACGCGATAAAACCGCTAATTCATAGTTAAAGCGCTGTATAAAAAAGCTTAACTTAGATAAAACAGGTGGTGGAGAGTCTAAAAGACGGTTGTAGGCCTGCATAAACTGCAAATTCCTTTTAAACATAGCTAAAAAAGATGGCCGTATTATATCGCCAACAAATACAAAAGATAGTAATTCTTATTTGTATTTAGATAAAATGGATATTTAATTTAGTTAGTTAAATACTGATCTGATGTAAGGCAGCTAAAAAAACAATAATAACCGCTGCAAAACGGCTATATAGCTACACTTTAAGCTTATTATTAACTATTAGCATGTGGTTCTTTTAGACTCGCTATCGTTTTTAACTTTATAAACCAAAAACTTAACAAGCTGATTTATAATAAGTTTATTTATAAATAATGTAAGGATCACGATTTTACTAACTATGTTTAAAAATTACTAAAATAAACCGATTTTTTACTAACTCAGCAGAATATGAATTTAAAAAAGGCTAATAAACAAACAAAAGTAAGCTAACTAAAAGTAAATACCTCGTCATTTACTAGTTGAGTTGATAAATGGCTGATCCGTATTAAATGATAACAAGCGAAAAACAGCCAACTTAACCCCAGCGGCAAACAAAACGTAGCTTAAACGTTAGTAAAATTATGGTTTATTTTTGAGCTAAAGAGTTATGTAGTAACTATGCCGTAAAGGGGGTTTACAGCATTAAAACTGAGGCCATTGTTTAAACTTAAAATACATGAGACTAGGAAAGTAAGTATAAAAAAGGTCGCCAATGCCACCTCTCTAAACAATAACTTTTACAACATTGAAAACAGCTTTTTAAGTTGTGGCATGTATTCGCTCACAAGTGCTAGGTTATTTTCACTGACTACAGGCTCTGCCGATTGTGCAGCAGTTGATGCATTGCCAAACGCTCCCATTAATGAACTAACACCTTTGTCTTTGCTACTTTGCATACTTTGTAAGCCACCCATTAATTTATTGGCGGTTTCTTTATGTTCATCTGATAAACCTGATTTCAAGTTTTCAATGTATGCCATTGAAACTTCAGACCCTACAGCAATTAATTGTTCCGGCGTAAAACCATATTGACCGGTTACATTGGCAAAGCTTTTATATAAGTCTTGCTGTTTGATCATGCTAAGTGCGCTGTTGGCTAACGAGCTTTGTTCAGTAACCGTTTGATCTGCCGATGCACCCAGCATACTTGCTAAATCTAAGCCTTTTAACGACGCTTGATTGCTGGCCCAACTTGTAACAGCAGGTAATGCTTTCATGTAGCTTTGTAATTGACCTTCGTTAATGTCTTGTGCAAGGCTTGAGAAACTCATAGCTAATAAGCCAATTGATAACAGTAATTTTTTCATTAAGCATTTCCAAATAGTAAAGTAACGTTAATTAAAAACTAATTAACGGCTATTGCCAATACAAAGCGTAAATTTATAAATTATTATTAACTCAGTTGTGTGTTTAAGTTGATTCACCACAAGTCAATGTACTGATGTTATAATACATTTTTTGCAAAAAGAGCGGGGCACTATGTTAACTATTTCGAACAGCGTAACCATTGATGAATGGGAAGTAGAGCTAAGCGCTATTCGTTCGCAAGGCGCTGGCGGACAAAATGTTAATAAGGTAGCCAGTGCTATACACTTACGCTTTGATATTAACCGCTCTAAATTGCCCGAGTTTTATAAAGAGCGGCTGCTTGCTTTAAACGACTCAAGAATAACTAAAGAAGGAGTGCTGGTCATTAAAGCCCAGAGCCATCGCACTCAAGAGCTCAATAGGGAAGATGCGCTAAAACGGCTAAAAGATCTAATTTTAAGCGCCACTAAGGTTAATAAGGCACGTCGAGCCACCAAACCTAGCCGTAACTCACAGCGTAAGCGTATGGATAAAAAAACCAAACACGGCCAAACCAAAGCTCTCCGCGGTAATATTAAGCTATAACTTAAGTAACTCTGGTTAAGCATATAAAAAGGGCTGCGAATGCAGCCTTTAATTTAGTCATAGGTATGATGGCGAGTGACACTAAATCGGTTAAGAATTCGATGCACTACATACACCGCGCTTAAACTTACCGTTACCGCAACAGCCACCGAGCTAAACCGATATAAAGCGCTGTATACTAAATCTTGCCCTGGGCCTAACGATTGACCAAATAAAATCCCAAAGGTGGTTAATACCCCAAATCCGACACCCGGTGGACCGCCGCCTAAAATATGAAATCGACTGAATATAAACGATAATATCCATAATATAGCCACTGGAAACAGCAAAAAGTCGGTATGGTTATACAGCACTAATTGCGAAATCAATGCAGCATTACAGCCTATCAATGTACCAATAATACGTTGCCAACTTGCGGTGCCCACCGCTTTAAAGCACAACGAAAATAAAATTAAAATAGATGCCGCTTGCGCCGAAATTGAATCTTGCAAATCAAGCACCTGAAAAACCACAAACGACAAAGTCGCAACCGTGGCACATAACAAAACCTCGTGACGAATACTTTCTTTATCCTTGTGCGGTACAGCGCGCATGGGTCGCGCTGTCACATCAGGAAACAAGCCATGCATCAAGAGCGCAATAATAATAGTAATAAAAATAGCCACACCATTACTTAAAATAAGCGGGTAAATGCTACTACCTTGATCAATATGGCTGGCAAAATGTAACTGAATCGATAAACTCACCGCACCTAACGCACCAAATAAAAACGCACCACCAGAGCTCATTAAGTAAAACAATATACAAAAGCTAGCAAAAATAATGAGCGTCATTAACACCGGCAAGTGTGAAAATAAGCCCTGTAAAATAAGTACTATAAACGCACTGTAGGCAGCACTGGCAACAAATTGGCGAATCACATCTTTGTTAATACTTGGCACTAAACCGAGTAATAACATAGGGTAAACTGTAAAAAATATTCCATTGGGCCAATTCATTAACTTGCACAAAGTAAAACCAATAGTACAGCCACCGGCAATACGTAGCGCTTGGCGTAAGCCATTTGAATCGAGTTGTGGCGCTTGGCTAACATGTTGTGTCATTACTCGCCCCACTAATAAATGTAATGTAACCAACTAATAAAACGGATCTGTACTGTTCCCAACCATTGACCTACAGCCGATTGCGGAAGTAACTGCACAGTAGCACGCGCACCACTGGGCATATTATTTATAAGCTGAGTGTTATTTGGCAGCACTAAATGAATACGTTGACGCTGGGCATCGCGAACCCAGCGGTTGCTGGTTTCGGTGGTGCTAAGTAATCCATTCGCACTAAGTTGCCCGTCACTAACACCTGCTTCAAAGGTTTCAATTTTAGCGTCGAATACTTCACCAGGTCGGCTATCAAATACCACTTTTGCTAAACTGCCTGGCTGCATATTTAATAGTGACTTTTCACGAAAATCGGCCACCAAATCCGCTTTCTTTGCCACAACCGCGAGTAATGGCTTACCCGCAACCGCATAGGAACCTTCAAGTAACTGTAAATTAGCCACAACGCCATCACTTAAAGCGCGCACTTGGGTATAAGATAAATTAAGCTCAGCTTGGGCTAACTGATTGGCCGCATGACGCAGTGCTAAGTTATCTTGTCCTGAATCGCCACGCGCTAAAACAGCTTCTGCCAACTGTGCTTCAAAGGCAGCTAAATTAGATTGGCTTGCGGCAAAATTAGCCCGAATGCTTTCAAGCTCTTGCTCCGAAATAGAGTTTTGTTTGTAGAGTGTTTCGCCACGCTTTTTTAATAGCTGCTGCTCATGCAATTTAGCGTTAGCTGCACTTATTTGTGCTTCCAGCGCTTTTACATTGGTATCAAGGCGTTTATTTTGCAGTTTGGCATCATCAAGCGCGAGCTGCGCTTGCTCAAGTGCTAGTTGGTAAGTGTTTTTGTCTATTTCAAATAATACATCACCCGCTTTAACCGTTTGATTGTTGCTGACCAATACATCAGTAACACGGCCGTTTATTTGCGGCGATATTTGCACAACCGGATGGTAAACCCGTGCTTGTGGCGTAACCGGCAGCCATACATCGGCAACAATATAATAGAAAAATACAACAATAAAACCAACGAGCGATACTTTAACGTAGCGGGCAAATTTTTGATCGGGTGTCATACTTATTTATCTCCAGATAAGCTTGCAATACAACGCCGCGCATTTTCTTCCATTTGCACTAAACTATGCGCCATACCGTCAAGCTGCTCCGTGCTTAAGCCTGCATATAAACGCTGTTTAATATCGCTTGTGAGCTCTTTTAAGTGTTCTAATAACTTTATACCCTCATCGGTAAAGTACAATTTTTTACTGCGTTTATCGTGCTCATCAACTTGTCGAATAACCAGATTTTGCTGCTCTAATTGCTTAATGGTGCGCGTTAATGAGGGCATTTCAATACCTAAGCTAGTCGCCAACGCTTGTTGTGTTGCCCCTAAAGGTAAATGATGTAAGTGGATCATTGCCGTCCAGCGCGACTGAGTTAAACCTAGCGGCTCAACCGCCAATGTCACCGCTTCTCGACATAAGCGATGCACTCGGCCCATATTGCCGCATAAGGTTAAATCGAGTGTTTCATGAAAAGGAATAGTGCTGCTCATAGGAACTCTTGCTTGTGAATATCCAGCAAATTTTAGCATTAGTTAGCAGGCTAAGTAAATAATTGGTATTTTAGCTTCACGTCAATAAGTTTTATTTAGACAAATAATGCGCAGCAAGCTTGTCTAAAAAAGTATAAAGTTTAGCGTTCATTTCACTATAGTCATGGCTTAAGAGCTTTTCGGGCTGTTCAATAAAGCAGTAATTATGAGCATTGCTTAAATCATCGTTGGCAATGAGGAGGGTAACCACCTCGGTAGTCAATTCCATGTGGCATTGAAAACCAAATACTAAATCGCTATAAGCGACTATTTGCCTTGGACAACCTTCACTATAGGCAATAATACTGGCTGTAGCAGTTAGCCCTGGCATGTCGTTATGCCAATGCCCTACATTAAGCTCACTACCAAAATGGCTAAATAAAGGATGATTCAAGCCTGTATCGGTGAGGGTAATCGCAAACTTACCAATTTCTTTTTCTGGACTGGGTTGATAGGCCGCGCCTAACGCTTCACCAATTAATTGTGACCCCAAACAAACGCCCAATACCACTTTGTTTGCAGTGATCGCGCTGGCAATAAAGGCTTGTTCTTTTTTACTATCAAAATAAGGGCATTCTGCAAGCGATGTAGCGGGGGATTGTGGCCCACCCATTACGATTAAAAAATCGATATCATCGGTGTGCTGAGGTAAGGGATCAGCTAAATAAATACGGGTATAAGACAACGTGTGGCCATTCATTTTAGCCCAAGCTTCATAAGCGCCTGGTGCTTCAAAATGTTCATGAATAATAAAGTGAATGTGCATTGCCGTTTCCTTAAAATATTATCTGTTTAATAAAGTAACGGTCACCGGATATAAGTGACCATGTAACAACCCCTAAAAGTTAAGTAAATTAGCTGGAGAATATTGATCGGTTAGCACCTTAGTATCACTTGGCCAATCTTTACCATCTTTAGTGAAAAACATACGCTGGCTAATTGCCTTTATATCTACGTCATAAGGGGCAAGTAACGGAGCTAGCTGCGTCACCCGCTGCGCTATTTGTTGCTCTGTAGGGATATTGCTATAACCAGCTAAAATAATACGATTACTATTATTATTGGCTGTTACATTAATAAAATCGCCAAATACCGCATGATAGGTTGCCGACTCATGTTCATAGAGTTTGCTTGATGAAAACGTGTTAGCAGCAACAATTCCGTCTTCGGCTAATACGCTTTTTATTTCTTCAAAAAACTCTTTAGTGAGTAAGTGCTCAGGAATGTAATCGCCATTAAATGCATCTAAAATAATCCAATCAAATTGCTGCTTTTTAAGCGCCGCACGTTTAATAAAAATACGCCCATCTTGCACTTTAGCAGTTACCTTATCGGTTTCTATAAAGTTAAAATAATCGCGCGCCACTTTAATTACTGCGGGATCTATTTCAACATTTTCAATGTGTGCCTTTGGATATAGCTCATGAATCATATTAGAAAGCGTACCGCCCCCTAAACCAATAATGAGCACATTTTTAGGGTTATCAATCAGTAACAAACTAGAAAAAGCCAACTTAGTATAATTAAATACCAGTTTTTTAGGGTCGCTGATATACATACAGCTTTGACTGCTTTGTCGGGTTTTTTCATCAAACTTTAAACAGCGTAAGTCACCGGTTTCTTCAACTAATAAACTTCGATATAAAGAACGCTCTTTATGGACAACATTACTCATACTGTAAGCTGAAAATAGCAGCGCCATAATACAAATAAACAATAATTTAAGCTTGAGCATAAACGGCCTCTCGTACTCTAAGTTTATCAAAAGTAATAGCAATCAAGCCAAGTGTGCCCAACACCCCAGCAAAACCTAAAATAATGGCGTTAACATCAAACGCCAGTACCATATAAAAAGAGGTAATAATGGTGCCCAGTGCACTGCCTAAGGTACTGACAAAATAAAGCCCGCCAGCCACTTGGCCGCTGCGCTCACTATTGGTAACCAGCAAACGTACCGAGTAAGGCGAGATCATGCCTAAAATAATGGTAGGTATAAAAAATAACGCGGTTGAGGCGAGTAACGAGCCGTAGCGGCTGTCTTCAATATGCGAAAAAATAAATGCCATAATTGGCTCAGCAAACAATGCAATTGGCACCACCATAATACTGGCGACTAAAAAAATTAACCCATATTTAGTTAGCGAAGGATGACGAATAGACAGCTTACCTCCCAGTAAATATCCAAATGATAAGCTAAGCATAAACACAGTAATAATACTGCCCCAAATATGCACGCTACTGCCAAAGTAAGGTGCTAAAATTCGCCCACCTAACAGCTCTATTCCCATAATACTAAAGCCACTACTAAACGCTAAAAAGTAAATTAATGCATTTGTTTTTGTTAACATTACATTGTTCTTATTGTGTTATTTTCATCCATCTTAACGTGATGTAAGCGAACAGGCTAGCGTATGTCTAATTTAGGTGTTAATAATTAAAAGGCGTGAAATAATCGGTTGTTTTAAACTATAAAAATAATTAATGCCGCTGCTGTTAACCCCCTTTACAGTTTCTTTAATCGTATAAATAGCTGTCTGCATTATGATATTTTAGGTACGCTGCATTTTAAAACATGTTATAAATATCACACTACAAATACAGCTAATCCAATTGGATTGAAAGGACAAGAATCAATGGATACAAGCGGCAACAATAGCTCGGTAGTTATTTTTCTTATTTCAGCATGTTTATTGTTACCCTTTTTGGAGAGCATGCATGGTGGAGCGCTTTGGGGATTAAATTGGCACTCTCCACGGCTTATGGATACATTAAGCCATCATCTACTTTATATAAAATTGGTGTTGGTAATTACGGGTTTAATACTGCTTTTCACCAAACCTGAAAAAATTAAAAGCATAATTAAAAATAAAATAGCCCAGTGGTTGTTCTTTATCATTCTTACATTAGTCGCTTTAATACAAATTCCTTTTTTATGTTTAGGGATTTTATTCAATGGTTCTTCATTATCAACCCCTGATTATATTCACAAACAAAGCACGTTTACTGATCGTACTATTTATATTTACACCGCAGACCCTGGAGCAATGGGGAAAGCCTACCATTATGCGTATTTAAATTGCCCGCTAGCATTTGGCCGTTATGAGCTAAAGCAAATTGCTAAACTAAATTGGATGCGCGAATACACGTTTTACATTGAAAAGAATGACCTGATAGTAATTGATAAAAATCCTGATGGTTTAACGCATACTTTCGATATGAGTCATGTAACCTGCTCCAGCTAATATCTCCTTTTTATAATTAGCTTAGGTTATAGCTTTCAATCAAGTCTCCATAATTGCCCTTAATGCTAATAAAAATTTCGACTTAAAGCCGAGTTATTAGCACTAACTCATTTAGATCATGTATTCTTTTTAAACACAAAAAGCCGCAGTAATAAATACTGCTGCTTTTGTTTTTAGCTAAATGCTTTTAATAAGCACCAGCGCTATATATAAGCTCGTAGCTGTGGCTGTAAATCTCAAGGATGTTACCAAACGGGTCTTCCATGTAGATCATGCGGTACGGCTTTTCACCAGGGTAATAGTAGCGTGGCTCTGGCATACGTTTTTTACCACCTGCAGCAACAATACGATCCGCTAAGCCTTCTACATCTGGGTCTTGTACACAGAAATGGAAGATACCGGTTTTCCAGTATTCAAAGTTGTCTTTAGGGTTTTCTTGGTCTTTAAATTCAAAAATTTCTACACCAATTCGGTCGCCTGTTGAAAGATGCGCTATTTTGAATTTTTCCCAATTTGGACCAAATACATCGGTACACATTTCGCCAATTGGGCTGTTGTCTTCAGTGATCATGGTAGGCTCCATTATGGTGTACCAGCCCATCACCTTAGTGTAAAACTCTACGGCTTTTTCAACATCGGGAACTGAAATACCAATGTGCGAAAAACTACGTGGATATGTATGACTCATAATAAATACTCCTACTTAACTATGTTTAGTTGATGGAGTGAGTTTACGAACTGACCAACATTAAGTAAAATTATCATTAATCATCATTTTGAGTATATTTTGTAATGATAAACCCGACATGGTTAAACACGTTTTGTACTTTAGTTGAGGTAAATCACTTTACCCAAACCGCCGAGCGCCTTTATATGACCCAGTCAGGCGTAAGCCAACATATAAAAAAGTTAGAGCAGCAAGTAGATTGCGCCTTGCTTGAGCGCCACGGTAAACAATTTACGCTTACCGTACATGGGCAAAATTTATATCAGCAGGGTAGCTTATTATTAAAAGAATGGCAGTTTTTAGAGCAGCAATTAAAAGATGATTCACCTTACAGCGGTTTAGTAAAAATACAGTCGCCAGGCAGTTGCGGGCTAAAGTTTTACAATCAACTATTAGCACTGCAAGTAGAGCACAAGGAGCTAATTATAGATTACCGCTTTGCTCCAAATACCAGTGTTGAACAAGCAGTGGCAAACCATAGTGCCGATATTGGCTTTTTAACTCAAGCGCCTGCCCTTAGCGAAGTAACCAGCCATAAAATAGGCCAAGAGCCTTTACTATTGATCACACCGGCCGCAATAAAAAGCCCAACATGGAGCGCATTAAATGAACTGGGTTTTATTAGCCACCCCGATGCAAAACATCATGCACAGCTTTTACTTAGCGAAAACTACAGTGAATTTGAACATGTTGATCAAATTAAGCAAACGGGGTTTTCTAACCAAATAAGTTTAATACTGGAGCCGGTAAGTTTAGGGCTGGGTTTTACAGTTTTACCTGCGCACGCCGTTAGCGCATTTAATAAACCTGCGCTTATTAAAACGCATCATTTAGCTAATCCAATTAGCGAAAATATTTATGTGTGCCATCACCGAAATAGGCCGTTAGCAAAGCGTATGCATAGCGTTATTGACGCAATAAAAGCAGGCTAGGGCACCTAAATCAGCGCCCGTAAAGCCCCTTTACAGCTTAAGCTGTACGTTTAGCTTTTTGCGTAATGTCTGTGAGGCTCTGTTTGCTTTTTAAATAAACCTTGTGCACAGCAAAAGTAAGTAAAGTCATCAGTACCATCATACAAAGTGTCGGCCAAAGGCTGAGGGTATGATAACCAAGCGCCCCCATAAACCAGCAAATAAGTACCCATTGAATAACATAGAGCGCGGTTACATGTTTACTGGCATATAAAAGGGCACGTGTAATAGGGCCATTATATTTATCAGCAAAAATATACTGTATAGCCGCTAGTGCACATAAATTTAAGCCAATTAAATAGCTAATACCGCCGCCATTTAAATGGAAAAAGTTGCCAAACTGCCCTTTAAAATCAATGGCTAACCATATGCCGCCAATAACAAGTAAAGCAGCACCGAGTTGTGCACATACTTTATATAAGTAATCGGCATTTTGTTGGTTACTAAGATATAAACGACCAAGTACATACCCCGTTAATATCGCACTTATCCAAGGAAATACCGGAAAATACACCTGATAGTTATTAGCAAAAAACAAATCGCTAATATAAGGTGAAAGCGTAAATTGTTGCCCCCTCACAAACTGGCTCATAACTGCAATTGCAATGGCTAAAACCGCAATCCATGTTGTTTTCCAACGGGCAATATTAAGTACACCAAACAGCAATAAGCTAACTCCAGCCAGTTGTAAAATATCACCTGTTAACACCATAAATTGTAACTGCCCAGTACTGAGCGGACTTTGCCAGCCATACGCATTTATAAATGCCTCAGGCATGGTATTAAATACTTCAATAGGCAGCCAAAACTTGGCCGCATTCATTAAATAGGCAAGCAGTAAAAGCTGTATGCCACGCTTAATTAATAGCAAAGGTGTTTGCCTGCGCGAAAGCGCCATAGATAGCCCCATTGCCACCAAAAACGAGGCGGTGCCTTTGCCAAGTATATGCACAACCGTACCAAATGCGCTTTCACTTTGAAGCGTCGTGGAGGCATACATCCATAAGGTATGCACAATAATCATAATAAAAACGCTCGCACCACGCGCAAGATCAATCGTTTTAAGACGTTGGTTCATTGGTTTTAATATCCTTTTTAGGGCAGGTTTGGCATTTGCTATAACCGGCTAAATAATAGCGGCAACAGGTTAAACGCTGGGGTTTTTCAGTAAATGGCGCATCAAGATTAAAGTGCTGACAAATAAGGGTGTGCAGCTGACGATGGCAATTATTGATATGTAAAGTAGTAGCAAGGGCTAAGCTATGAGCTCGCTCAATGGCGCTACT
This sequence comes from Pseudoalteromonas sp. BSi20311, assembly GCF_000239875.1. Classification (NCBI taxonomy): domain Bacteria; kingdom Pseudomonadati; phylum Pseudomonadota; class Gammaproteobacteria; order Alteromonadales; family Pseudoalteromonadaceae; genus Pseudoalteromonas; species Pseudoalteromonas sp. BSi20311. The sequence continues at coordinate 54,310 of NZ_BADU01000060.1, forward strand.
TAATGAATCGAGTAATAACCGTGCTTGTTCTTTTTTACCCAGCGCGTAGTCGGTATTTACCCATTCACCAACTTGGCTTATAAAATGAGTAAACGCTTTGGTTTGCTCAGTTTTACTTACTAACACGCCATTATTCAGGTTAAACCCACGACAATAAGCGCCATTTACCGCTAACGGCATGTTAATGGGATCAGCCGTACTTTGCTTGCAAGCAAACCAATAGCAATAAGCGTAAACAGCTTGCCAGCAAAGCTGTAAATACAAATGCCGACTAATAAATTGCTTAGGCGCAGTAGGGTACTGCGCCTTACAACGAACTGTTAAAGCGCGCACTAATAATAAGCTCGGTTTAAAAGTTCGTTGCACGGGTTGTTGGCAATATAAAAACTGCGCAAGGGTAATCGGTTTAGCCATACAGCTTTGCCGATACGGGGTTGTTTAAGTTACCAGCAAACTGCAAACTACCTGCCGGATCCGTTAAATCAACCATTTGCTCATTATTACCCAGCTGTAAGCGGTTTAAACAAGAGTGAGCAAACTCATCACTAAAAAAGTCATACTCTTTAAATCGCTCATTTAAAGCAGGATTAGCATGTTGATATGCTTTAACACTTTGGGTAACACACTGCCAAAAGTCATGCTCTGTAATACGCTCTTCTCGCACTAAAATTGCTACTAAGTATCTAAAGAAGCAGTCAAATACATCGGTAAATATACTTAATAGCTCAAGCTCTTTCGGCATAGAAACATGAATACGTTCAACCCCTACAGGCAATACTTCAGTGCTATTAAGTAAGGCAACCTCTTCACCTATGTCTTTCATATATGCGCCCACAGGCACCGAGTTTTTAAGCTTTAAAATGAGGTTTTCGCCGTGAGGCATAAACACTAATTTATGCGCGTAAAAACAATGTACTAGCGGAATTAAATAGGCATTAAAGTAGGCACGTAACCACTGCTGCGAGCTCAAACCACTTTGCGTTATCCATTCGCCCACTAAACTTTGGCCATTATTATCTAAGTGTAATAACGCTGCCATGGTGGTCAGTTGTTCATTACTATTTAAATTATGGTTTGGGTTTTCTCGCCATAAGCAGGCAAACATTTTACGATAGGGTGTATCACCTAGCGCGCTTTGCTCAAACGTATGATGGGCATAACCTAAGGTGGCGTATTCTCTAAGCGCTGTAAAATTAGCGCCTGCGAGTTGTTGATCTTGGCTAACCTTAGCAAATACCCAATCGTTAATGGCAGGAGTCACCGCCATGTAAGCACGCGATAAGCCACGCATAAATCCCATATTTAAAATAGACAACGCCACTTTTAAATACGGTTTATGCGGGTGCGAGCAGTTATATAATGTCCGAATTGATTGTTGCGCTTGATATAAATCGTCACCTTCACCTAAATACACTAATCGCTGATTTGCCAACTCATTTGCAAATACCACACTCAATTTGTGTTGGTACTGCCAAGGGTGAGCAGGAATGAGTAAGTAATCATCGGGTTTTAGGTTTTGAGCTTTTAGCGCTGTGTTAAACGCATCTCGAGTGGTTAAATCTAGTTCATCACTTATATGGCTTGGGTAGTCGACAAAGTATTCACTATGAGCAAAGTCGCATACCGCTTTATGCGCTGCTAACCACAGTACTTTAAACGGTTTGCCTACTTCTGGCGCATAACGTAAAAAGTCAGCTTTACTAAAACCAATGCGGCCATTATTAGCAACAAAGGCAGGATGCCCTTCGCTCATTGCGGCTTCTATTTTTTGCAGCCCTAAATTAGCTAACTGCGCCGCTGTTAAGGTGTTATTTTCACGTTTAAAGCACGCACTGGCTAAAGTAGCATTTAGCTCTTCAAGGTAGGTGGCAAGGCGCTTACCCGTTAAACCTAGCGCAGGCCCTTGCATACTAAAAAAGTGCAACACATCTAGCGGCTGCAGCTCTTCGTTAAGGTTGTAAAAGCATAGGCTTGGCTCGTCTATATCTATATGATTCAGTGCCATAGCACGGCCATTAAAAATAAAGTAACCGCCTTCAACATTCACTTTAAAGCCTTGCTTTGTTGTCTCTGCGGCCAATAAACGCTCGTGCACTAGCTCGGTGAGTGCTTTAGCTTGTAAATGCCGATTTGCCCATTGCCAATGTGGCTGTATCACGTAATCAGTTTGCAAAGGTGCTAACGAATCAGTAAATAGTTGGCTGTGCCTATCAAAGGCTGCTTTATTACAAAAGCCTAAATAAGCGGCTTTTTCGCCTAGTTGAATTTGCTGGGTGTGAACAAATCCCAAACGTTTATTTAAAGTATGAATTTTACTATTAGCAATGTCGGGCTCAACCACAACACGGGCGGCACTATTTTGAGCAAAAATACTTTGCAGCACGCACTGCATCATTTCAAAACTAAAATGGCGCTTAGGTGCCGTGTTAGGCGCTAATAAAATATGCATACCCACATCATTAGGTTCCACCTCGTACGCCGCTTTCATTAAGCTTTCGTGCTCAGGGCTATAAAGCTCAACTAAAGCCAATAGGTTATTATTTTGCTCGATCACGTATGCCTGATGATGAGGCGTATCAATAATATCTTGATACGCTTTAGTTATTTGTTGCTCGGTTTGCTGCTGCATCCCCCAAAAGTGCGCATACGGTTGCTTAAGCCAATCGCAAACAGTTGGCATATCTGTTTGTTGTAATAACCGCATCGTCACTTTACCGGTATGCTGTAGGGTGGTTACAAAAGATGAAAAATACATAAAAACTCCAATAAATCTTAAAAACTAAGACGCTGAACGCGCAGTTCGAGCAACAGCCTTAACCCGCCAAAGCAAAATAAAGGCAAGGCTTGCAAAGCCAATGGCAGCAAAGTAAAACACAACCGTTGTTGAAAGATGCTCTACGCTCATACCCACTAGTAACGACGCTAAAATAACCCCGATGTTTTGAGCAATGTGCACTTTGGCAAAGTCGCTGCCGTAATGTGCAGGCTCACTTTTAGCAAATAGCATTACCTCTAGCAGTACCATCACTTGAAATAGCGCAAAACCATATAAAACACGTGATAAAATTACTAACCCAACCGACTCCTGCGCTTGTAAATAAAGCCCAAGCGCCCCTAAAATAAGTGCACATAACAAAGTGCTCGTGCGGCTTAATGTTGGCAGTGGTAAATGCTGCCTGAAATGGTTAAAAACCAGCATAACAAGCGCGGCAAAGGCAGGAATGGCGTATATAACAGCGCTTTGCAAGGTGCTGCTTTGTGCGTTTAATGCTTGCCAATGAGTAGTAAAGAAAGGGCGAATTAAAAACGCGCTAAAATAAACCACCACACTTAAAAAGCAAAATTGCCAAATAAAATAGGGAATACGTTCTCGCGGTTTTTCAGTCGTTATTGCTTGCTGATAAATACCTGTTTTTAATGAATACATTAAGTAGGCGCATAATAAAACCTGAACTAGGTCACCGGCACTACTGAGTAATAACGCATAGCGTGGCTCTGCTAAACTAAAGAAATAACCACCAATTAAAGCACCACCAATCGCACCAAAATGCATCAATACAGAAAACAAACCAATAATAGATAAATGCTTAGTTTGCTGCTCTAATCGCAGTGCAAATGGGTATATAAGAAGGTAGCTTGCCTTTAGCACCAACATTAGTTGGTAGTAAATCCAAAACTCCCATACATTGGTCGCAAAGTAGCAAAGCAGGCCAAAACCAGCGGCTACTACTTGGGTTACTAACCATAAAGCCAATTCATTGTATTTTTTAGCGACCTTAGCCCATAGCGGTAAAGCCAGCATTACAGTAATACAACAGTTAGCCACAAAGAGGCCGATTAGAGTGGCGTTACTAATAGCAAATTCACTAGCAAAAAATTGCGGATAAAACGGTAGCAACAAGGTATCGCATACCACCGAAATAACCGTCAGCAAAATTAGCGCTAAACGAAGACTCATGCGGCGCTACTCTGCTGTTGTGTTGATAGGGTGACATCGCTTAAATCAAAGTTTTGAAAAGCAATTTTTTGCTCAACCTGATAAGGCGAATAACCTAAAATTTCACGTAAAATAATACTATTACGGTAGCAAGCCATACCTAAATCTGGAGTTACAAAACCATGAGTATGCTGCTCGGCATTTTGTACAAAAATACGTTTTTGTTCGCTATCTACCGCATATTCACGACTCACTAAATAACGACCTTGCTCATCTTGGGGTAATTGGTGGGCAATATTATTTAAAAAAGCAGGGCGCTGATATTTAAAGCCCGTGGCGCAAATTAAAAAGTCGGTTTCTATTGAAAAGGGCTGCTCAAGCTCCTGATGATAAAACTCAGTCAGTAAACGCTTACCTACTTTTTGAGTACCTGTTAGCCTGCTGTTAGTTTTAAATGTAGTAGAAATTGGCCCATCAAGGCTTTGCGCGTAGAGGGTGTCGAAAATGTCGTTAATTAAATCGCCGTTAATGCCCTTAAATAGATTTTTTTGGTTTTGATTGAGCCAATCTCGCTGCTCAGTTTTTAAATTATAAAAGTAATCTACATACTCAGGAGAGGTCATTTCAAGGGTGAGCTTAGTATACTCAAGCGGGAAATAGCGCGGTGAGCGTGCTATCCAATCTAACTGCAAACCTTGCGGTACTGCTTGCTGCAATAAGGTGTGGTAAATTTCTGCTGCACTTTGCCCAGCCCCTACCACGGTAACTCGTTTAGCCGCTTTTAATTCATCAAGCCGATGACAAAAATCGCTACTGTGCATTACGTTATTTGAGTTACTTTGCACAGCGCAATCAGGAATATACGGTGCAGGCCCTGTGCCCAAAACAATATGGCGAGTCACATAATGTTGCATACCATTAGGGGTGTTACAGCTAACGGTATAACACTCACTTTGCGGGCAAAATTCAACTTGAGTGACAGTTTGTTCAAAGTTAACATTTGAAAGCTGCGAGCAAACCCATTGGCAATATAAGTTGTATTCACGGCGCAATAAAAAAAAGCTTTCGCGAATATAAAACGGGTATAACCGATTATTTAATTTGGCATAATTTAAAAAGCTATACTGGCTGGTTGGATCTGCCATGGTTACTAAATCCGACATAAACGGAGTTTGTAATGTAACGCCTTCTAGCATCATTCCAGGGTGCCAATCAAACTCACTGCGCTGCTCCAAAAACAGGCTTTTTACATCTTCGAGCGGTTCACTTAAACACGCTAAAGATAAGTTAAATGGGCCAAGGCCAATAGCGATAAAATCGTAAGGTTGATTATCCATTATGCAATTTCCCTATAAGTTTGCCATGCAATGTGGCTAATTTGCTCAATAACAGCGCGTACATCAGTTAATTGGCACTGCGCATTAAGCAATGTAAATTTAAGATAATGGCGACCATTTATTTTTGTACGGGCAATCATGGCTTCACCAGTTTTTAAAAACGTTTGTCGTACATGCAGGTTTAAAGAGTCGAGTAAATCAAGGTCATGTTTTAAATCATCAGGGGCAAATCTAAATACCAAGGCACTAAGCTCGGGGTAATTTACTACTTCAAAGTCGGGGTGATCGTTAAGTACAATATGCGTTTGGCGCGCAAGACCAATAACTTTATCGAACGCGCGGCCAAGTGGTGCCTCTCCAGTGGTACGCAGTGTTAGCCATAATTTTAAGGCATCAAAACGGCGAGTGGTTTGCAGGCTTTTATCAACCAAATTAGGCGTGCCATTTCCGGCCTCTGCTAATGGGTTTAAATAATCGGCATACAAAGTAATGTGGCTAAAATGGCGTTTGTCGCTTAATAAAAAGGCACTACAACTAACCGGTTGCATAAATGATTTGTGATAATCAATCGTTATTGAATCAACCAACTCAATGCCATTAAGCGCATTGCGGTGGTGCTCGCTCACCAACAAACCGCCACCAAAAGCGCCATCTACGTGGCACCATAGCTGCTCTTCTTTAGCTAGCATGGCAATATTATGGATTGGATCGATAGAGCCAAAATCGGTTGTGCCTGCGGTAATAACAACTGCAATGGGTAAATCACCTTGCGCTTTGCTTGTTGCTATGGCGGTTTTAAGTGCCTCCATATCCATTTGCATTTCGCTGTTTGTAGCCACCGGCACCACGGCGTCGTAACCTAAGCCCAGTAACGCCGCTGCTTTTTGAATACTAAAATGGGCCACCTCAGAGCAATAAATTTTAAAACGCGATGCAACAGCCGGTAAGCCCTGAAGTTTTACCTGATGTTCTGGCGCATATCGGCTTACTGCTACTTCACGAGCAACCAACATTGCCATTAAGTTTGATTGCGTGCCGCCACTAGTAAATACTCCATCGGCAGTGCTTGGCAATGCTGCTTTTTGGCATGTCCAATCAATCAGCTTTTGTTCGATTAACGTCGCGCCTGCACTTTGATCCCACGTATCTACTGAGGTATTAATAGCAGCAATAATGTGTTCGGCCACAACAGCAGGGTAGGTTACAGGGCAGTTTAAATGAGCCATATAACGCGGATGATGAAAATACACGGCATGATCTAAATACACGCCTTTTAGCTCTTCAAGCACCGCCGGAAAGTCAGCCAAAGGCTTTGATAAATCAACATCGTTTACGACTTCTGCTAACGCATTTACCGACACACCTGAAAATGGCTTTTGGGCTTTAGCCATCGCTTGCTGTACTGCCGACAACCCTTGCAATGATGCTATTTGATAATTAATGAACTGCTCTAAATTGAATTGTGGGGGCAAGCCGCTTTGTTCAAATACAGCCTGTTTTTCAATGGTATTAATATTTAACACTTGAGATTGAGACACATCAACATTCCTTGAGTACACTTTTTAGGTGCAAGGATCTTAATGATAATGATTTCTATTTACAATAATGAAAAAAGATTAGGTAGCAACTTTTTTTAATTAGAGCTAATAAGCTTGTCGTATATTTTTAACAAAAATCGATAAACTACATTATTAAACGTCAAGCATTACAAGCAAAAAATAAACTAAGAGAAAGTTAAGTAAATTATTTTAGCGGTAGCAAAGCTATGTTTAGCCATTACCACCTATTCAAATACGAGCAATAAATAAGCAACTGAGCTTAATAATCATTATTTATGAAATATTTAATACAATATTTAAAGTATTGGCGGTTTTTCTGTTACGTTGGTGTTTGTATTAACGCTAAAGGACGTCATGATGGAAGTAAAGCAACTAGCAAGTCAGACCTTAATCGGCTTAAAAGTAAGAACCTGCAACGCCAATGAAATGAACGCTGGCACTGCAAATATAGCTGAACTTTGGCAAAAATTTGGTGAAAAGTTTGCCAACAGCCTCACCCAAAACACCAAAGTGTATGGTGTGTATACTAATTACGAAAGCGATCTCACTGGGGACTTTGACGTAATTGCCTGCTGCGATAATTTATCAATTAAACTCCCTGAAGCTAAAAAAGTAACCATCCAAGCGGGGCGTTATTTGGTATTTAAAGGTGAGGGTGAAATGCCCGATGCAGTGATCGATTTATGGGGCGAAATTTGGCAATACTTCAGCTCAGACGATTGCCGCTATGAACGTACTTACACCAGTGATTTTGAGTATTATAAAAACAGTAAAGAAATAGAAATTGCCATTGCAATTAAAGACTAAAAAACGGCTAGGTTTGTAAGCGCAAACCTAGCCTTTCATTACTGTAGTTTAACCCCTGCCAACTAAATCACTGGTTATTACTGGCTAGCTTGGTTTTTAAATCATGTAAATCGCACGCCGTTATTGTAGGCGTTAGTTCCCAGGGATCAAAAATAGCCTCATTTGAGCGCTGTATCCACGCAGCACGCATACCGTGCGATAACGCCCCAATAACATCAAACGGATTACTCGATATAAGCCAAGTATTAGCACCGGTTGAATGTGCCTGACGTAAAAAATGACTATAAACACCGGGGTTGGGTTTAAAAGTTTTAATGTCATCGGCGCTCACCACGCCTTCAAAATAATCACTTATACCTGCCGCTTCGAGCAAGGTATTTACCGAACTGGCCGCACCATTAGAAAACGCAAACAACCGATAGTTTTGTGCTTTTAAGCTCTCAAGCCCTGCTTTAACGTCATCGAATGCGGGTAGGGTTTTATAACGCGCTAATAACTGTGCTTTTTGCTCATCGCTTAAAGTTACCTTGTGCAGTAAACACGCATAATTAAGTGCCTGCTCAGTACACACCGAAAACGGCACATAGTTTTGCATTAAGCCACGTCTAAACGAGTATTCAAGTTGTTTTTCACGCCAGGTAGTTGAAAATGCGTGCGAACTATCGCCAACCATATTTTCAAGTAACGACACCACGCCATGAGTGTTTATAAGCGTACCGTATACATCAAACGCCAGTGTAGTTGCCATTAATGACTCCTGTTTAAATCGTTACTAAAACGCAATTTTACTACTCAATATTAATCACTTTATCAGTTAATAAAGTACAGTAACAACACCCGCGTTTAAGCAGTTACTGTAAACCCCCGTTACGGTTTGGTTAAAAATACCGCTTGAGGAATAGGGGTTTAAAGTGAATATTTCACCACCTAGGGGTTAAATATTAATAATTTACAGTACATGTTTGGGCGTTGCTTTGTTGGCAGTAATGAAAGTCTAAAAAATAAAACGCTTCAGCAGGCTTTATATTATGCTTAATTACGTCATACATTAACTGCGCACTGAGTCGCCCCATTTCATATGGATTTTGACCAACGTTTGATGAAGATAGCCCTTTGCTAAGCGCGTCTAATTGTATTTTTTCGGTATCTGCTGAAACAATAACAAGTTCTTTTGAATCAAGTTTATGTTTGTAGGGTGTCATCAAGTTTATATACTCAGTATTAAACTGTGCAAAACCAGCAACAAACGCAGGAGGCCTGTCCATCTTAGTAAGGCTTTTTACTTGCTCTAACGAGGCACCCCTTTTTCCTAAACTATAAAGAGGGCAGCGGTTATACTCGCTCCAGCCATTTTCACCCGACAGGCGCTGACTACTTTGCCCAGAAAGCGCAAACCTAACACCTGCGATTCTTTTATTTAAGTTTGGTGCAGTAGGATGACCAGATTGAATACAAATACGCTTATTTTCTTCACTTACTAAATTCTTTAATTGATTGCCTAACGCCACACCAAAGTCAAAATTATCAGTACCAACGTAAGCCAGCCTGTACTGGTGATCTTTTGCTAATAAGTCTGAGTCAAAAGTAATAACAGGAATGTTTTTTTCAAATAAATCTTTAAGGGCTCTCTCTACCAAATAATCAGAATCTGATATTGAAACTAATAAACCATCAATCCCACTTTTCATCATGTCATTAATAATTAAAGCTTGGGTTCGAATATCTTGATAATCATCAGGCCCATCATATTTACAGGTAACGTCAGGCTGCGACTTTGCAAACTCGGTACACCCTTTGTGCGCCTGAATGTAAAAGCTATCGTTTTTAGTTTTTCCTACTATGCCAATGACAAATTGAGCATTTGCAAAAAATGGCAAACACAGCAGCACAAAAAATAATGAAAACGATATTTTAGGTTTGTAAATAGAACAAGAGCTGCAAATAAACTTGGGTTTAATAAAAAACAACGACCAGTATCCTTAATTAAAACGGCATCAACTATAAATTGATATATCAGAATAGCACTTCAAAAAAATATAGCTACCCCATTGAATATAAAGTAAAAAATAAGACTTAACTGCAGTGCTTTTATACTAGGCGATGGTAATAGTAATTTTTTGCTAAACAAACAGCTTTGCATTCACTAGAGTGCTGTAAACCCCCGTTACGGTTTGGTTAAAAATACCGCATTGTAAGATGGTATTTGATCAAGTAATTAATAAACAGTCCTTTGAAATCCGAGACACACTCTTTGTTTTAGAATGGGTAGAAGGGCTATTGAGTTTATAAGTGCAATTTAGAAATTTAACTAAGTAATAGCTAAAAGTAGAGGGTTACTGGTTTACCTTATTGCTTTAGACTTTACCTAGTAGTCAAAATAAGGATAACAGAGCAGTCAATAAATTTGACGCTGAAGTCAAAGTTTAACCACTTTATAGACTCTAGTTTTTTTTGGGTTTGATTTTATTAATTAATAAAGTAAGAAAGTCCTACAAATTTTGTTCATGTGTTAATATTTAAAAAAAACAAGAATTGAGAAACATAATGTCAGCAACCGCTAGCTTAAATGACTTCAAGTTATTGAATATCAAATGCAAGAAGTACTTCGAACTCTACTCAAAAGGTGCAATTTTTCTAACGCCTCCAAAAACAGACAAGTTGAAAGAACGCTTTGGTTTTTATCTTTTTATGCTTGAAAACTTATGTGATGAAAAAGATCTAGACCGTATCAGTGATATTATTACAGATACTGAGTATAACGCCCATCTGACAAATGAACGCCACAATGATCAAGGTATTGATGCTCTTTATATCAATGAAGAAAACAAAGAGATAATGCTATTTAACTTTAAGTTTAGAGAGACGTTCAAGCTTGGCCAAATGCAAAGTGAAAATGATGCTTTTGTATCAACCAAGCTTGTTAACTGTATTCTAAATGGTAATTCAGAGGGACTGAAAGGAAAGCTTAAAAACTTGGTTGACGATGCAATAGAAAAACTAAACTCAAACGATGTATGGAAAATATCTCTATACATGATAAGCAATGAACCGATCTCAATCAATATAGATGAAACATCCATAGAACAATTGAAAGATTTTTATGACATGGAAGTTACATCTGTCTGCTTACCACATATAAAAACTATGATGTCTCTCAGGCCTAAGCCAATTGTAGCGGAACTTATAATAGATAATGATGCTTTGATGTCTTATTCTGAAAACTCTATCTCTACATCTAAATCTTATATAATAAGACTTAATGCAGCTGATATCATTCGTATAACCTGTAAGAACCCCGATTTGCGTAACAACTACAACTGTGAAAGAGTCGAGCTTTTGGCAAAAGAGCGAATTGACTATGGAGTTTTATTCGATAACGTACGTGGCTTTGTTCAAAAGTCTAAATACAATGAAGCCATAGCTAAATCTCTCAGAGAAGAACCAAGTAAGTTTTTCATGTATAACAATGGTATGACAATTGTTACAAAAGATATTAAAGCAGAGCCAGTTAATGGTAACAAAAAAATTAGGATAACAATTAATGACTTCCAAGTCCTAAATGGTGGTCAAACATTAAGAACGTTACATAATTTCAATGCACTGAATGAATCAAATATTACTGATTACTTATCAAAGAGTGAAGTATTGGTAAGAATTTTTAATGCATCAAATAGCGATGCTGTCAACAAAATTGCTGAGTATACCAATAGTCAAAATTCTATTTCAAATGTAGACTTAAAGTCTTTAAGCACACTCCAAATACAATTGGAACAATTACTAGACGAGCACAATATCATATATTCTCGAAAGAATGGTGATACTGGTATGAACGACCAGAAAGAATACCGATATAAGATAAGTATGGAGCAATTCGGCCAAATTTTATTTGCAATTCAAGGTAGTCCTGAAAAATCTTCTAATCAAAAACAACATATTTTTGGTAAGTATTATGATGAAATTTTTTCAGAAAAAAACTTTAATATCTCAGAGGCACCATCCATCATTGAAAGCTATTTTGAAATAAAGAAATCTTATGATTCAGCAACAGAAACACTACAGAAAATAGAACAAAAAGTATTTTATATATTGTATATGAATAATGTTTGTCCTGATCTTGATTATCAGCAATGTATAGATGAACTTGAGCGCATTCTGGCATTATTTGAACCAACTAAAACAACTCTGACAGATGCGCGTAAGATGATACAAGTTCGTTTTAAAGATTTTTTAAATAATGAACTTCAAATAGCTAGGTAATTATTTTATAGCTCACTATTTAAACTAGCGAGTAAACCGGAATCATCTTGACTATATTAGTCACTTTTAAGAGACCGAAAATGGCACTTTTACCAAATGTGTCGATTTGAATAGGTTAAAATTAAAACCCCGAAGTAATAAATGTTACAAATTTGCTCGATACCATTATTAACCGATGTTTTGGTGTGCTAAAAACAAAAGTGAACAGAATAAAACAGTCATATTTACTCAAAAATTTGCTCACTCCACATGATGAGCGCTATGTTTATTAAAAGGAAATTTAGGATGTTAAACAAAAAATCGATTCTACTGATCTCATGTATATTAACTCTAAGTGGTTGTAGTTCTATTGGACCAATGCAAACTGTGATGGGACCAATGAATACACCAGCCTTCGAGCCTGTAATTTTAGAAACGATAAAGGATAACTCAGAAAAAGTTCACTTTAAGGAATGGACAACTATGTATGAAAATAAAGAGCTACAGCAATGGGGTGTTTTCTTTATTACAGATAATGGTGCCTACATGGCTGAATGGGATGTTAGAGGGTATGAATATAATCTAAGATATAAACTTCCCATCAAAGAACTTAATACCGTTACAGATGATATGGTAGTGCGGGATATGTGGGCAGATTCAAACCTACTAGTCCTTAAAGATAAAAGTGGTCATGAAGTTGGTTTTGCTTTAAACGGAAAAAATGCAGCACGTGCTATCCTCAAGGAGATCAGCGCTAAGTGATATAACAAGAGCCTAAACAAAAAAGATGCAGAAACTTAAGCTTGTGTTTTCTCGTAGCTAATTTTAGTCACAGGTTAGGCAAGCGTTGTATGTCCGCCTATGGCACTTTCCACGCAATCAATAATACCTAGCGGCTCGGTTAAATTTATTTAATTACGCTAGGTTTGTTGCACTCAACCCAACCAATATTCAACAAACTTAAAACCTTTTTCCTGATACCTTTCACCCTTAACCTGTATTCTAGCTGTAAACCCCCCTTACATTTTGATTAAAAAAGCCACACCTCAACATGTGTTAAGGTGTGGCTTTTTACAGCAGCTATAACTAAAAATTAAGCGACATTTGCTGCTAATAGTTCGTTACGTACTAACTCTGCGCCTTTGCTTAGGGCGTTAAGTTTGCCCTTTGCGATATCGCGGGGTAGGGGTGCCATACCGCAGTTGGTGCAGGGGTAGAGTTTGTCGGCATCTACGTATTTAAGCGCTTCGCGTAGGGTTTTAGCCACTTCTTCAGGGGTTTCTATAGTATTGGTGGCTACATCGATTGCGCCTACCATTATTTTTTTACCGCGTACCAGTTCTAGTAGCTCTATGGGTACATGTGAGTTTTGGCATTCGAGCGAAATAATATCAATATTCGATTTTTGCAGCTTAGGGAATACTTCTTCGTATTGTCGCCACTCGGTGCCAAGGGTTTTCTTCCAATCGGTGTTGGCTTTAATGCCGTAGCCGTAGCAAATATGCACGGCAGTTTCGCATTTTAACCCTTCTATGGCTCGCTCAAGGCAGGCTATGCCCCAGTCGTTTACCTCGTCAAAAAACACGTTAAAAGCGGGTTCATCAAATTGAATTATATCGACCCCTGCGGCTTCTAGCTCTTTGGCTTCTTGGTTGAGTATTTTAGCAAATTCCCACGCTAGTTTTTCACGGCTTTTATAGTGATCGTCATACAGGGTGTCGATCATGGTCATTGGCCCTGGCAGTGCCCATTTAATTGGTTGGCTGGTTTGCTGGCGTAAAAACTTGGCGTCTTCAACAAATACCGATTTAGTACGAGACACAGGGCCAACCACTGTGGGTACGCTGGCGTCGTAACGGTCGCGAATTTTAACTGTTTTACGGTTTTCAAAATCAACGCCATTTAAGTGTTCAATAAAGGTGGTTACAAAGTGCTGACGGGTTTGCTCGCCGTCGCTGACTATATCTACGCCTGCAGTTTGTTGCTCGTGCAGGGAAATACGTAGGGCGTCGTGTTTGCCATCTACCAGCTCACTGCCTTGTAATTTCCACGGTGACCATAAGGTTTCGGGCTCAGCAAGCCATGACGGTTTTGGCAAGCTGCCTGCTGATGATGTGGGTAATAGTTTTTTCATAATAAATGCTGCCTTTAATTTTGTTGTGTGATTAAGCGATACTTGCCGAGAACTGCTGCAGCACTGACTGATAAGGCTTAATAAAATGCTGCTCGGTGAATTTGCCTTGCTCAACCGCTAATTGACCTCGTTCTGCGCGGTCATACACAATTTGCGTTAACGAATGGTCGTCATTTTTTAAATTCGGTTTATAACGACTACCTGCGGCGGCATTAGCGTTATAAATTTCTGGACGATAAATTTTTTGAAACGTTTCCATGGTGCTAATAGTGCTAATTAGTTCAAGGTTGCTGTAGTCGTTAAGTAGGTCACCAAAAAAGTAAAACGCTAACGGTGCAACGCTGTTTGGTGGCATAAAGTAGCGCACTTGTAAGCCCATTTTTTTAAAGTATTGCTCTGTTAACGACGACTCATTAGGCTGATACTCTACGCCCAAGATAGGGTGTAGATTTTCGGTTTGCTGATAGGTTTTGTTATCAGACACGCTTAAACAAATAACCGGTGGCTTTTTAAAGTGCTGTTTATAGGTATTTGAGTTTACAAAGCATTTAAACAACTTGCCGTGTAAGTCACCAAAGTTATCGGGAATGCTAAATTGCGGTTTGCTTTTGTTATGCTCAAGCAATAACACGCTAAAGTCGTAGTCGCGCACATACGATGAAAAGTTATTACCCACCATGCCTTCTATTCGCTCGTTGGTTTGGCGGTCAATAATATTGGTTTTTAATACCTCAATTGACGGAAATGCCTGGCCACTGCTAGTAATATCTAAATCAACCGAAATGATCTCGAGCTCAATCTCGTAACGATCCCCTTGTGGGTTATCCCAACTGGCCAGTGCATTAAAACGATTGTTGATCATTTTTAGGGTATTACGCAGGTTTTGTTGGCGGCTTTCACCCCTAGCTAAATTAGCGAAATTGGTCGTAATTCGTGTGTTATTTGACGGATGGTAGTTTTCATCCAAGTTAGTGCTTTTAATAGTAAATGTAAGATCAGTGCTCATAGCCGTATCCTTTCAATTTGAGTTGTTACTGCTTTTATGAATGACACATTACTCGCTGTTAAAACCAAACTAACGGGATAACTGTAATGGTGCTTTGCAGAGTTAATAAATTTATACGCGCTATGTAGCATGAAGAAAAACGGTATTATTTCAGGTAAAACATGAGCCAGATTCATTCTTTAACAAAGTTGAATGGGTAAATTCAGCTAATTACCTATGACCCTCTCACAAAAACCGCTTTAGAAATCTAGATTTCTAGATGTTTTCACGGGTGTTGTGATTTATTCATACAAAACGTGAGTATTATTCAATACTTATAAGTACTTAAAATGCCATTTGCATAAACGGTTGTTGATATACTCGAATAAACCTTGGTGAGCTTAGCTGTTTGATTAAACGTTTTTTACACGCAACTCACCGCCACAGAGCATAACAACCCCTAACATAAGAAGAGACAAAAGGAATGAGTGATTTAATAGTGTTAATTATATACTGCGCCATATTAGGTAGCGGTGTTGGTTTTTTAGCAGGCTTATTAGGAATAGGGGGCGGGCTGGTTATTGTACCCATACTCAGCATGATATTACTGCACTTTAATGCTTTGCCACCTGAACAAGTAGTGGTAGTTGCCATTGCGACCTCGCTGGCCTCTATTTTATTTACCTCGACCTCGTCGGCTATTGCGCATCATAAAAATGGCAATGTACCCTGGGATATTGCGCCTTGGGTGATGGCAGGCGTTGCCTTTGGTGCGCTTATTAGTGGCTTTTTGGCTGCGCTGTTACCTGAGCATGTGGTGCGTTTAGTATTTGCTGTAAGCGTGGTGCTAATTGCACTAAAAATGATTTTTTCAGGTAAGAATGACTCAGCAATAGCGCGCCCGTTACCAAACAAAGGGTTGCTAAGCGTTTATACGACCATAACCGGTGGCTTGTCTGCCATGATTGGCATTGGCGGCGGGGCAGTATTAGTGCCGCTACTAACGTTTTTTTCTGTTGATATGAAAAAAGCCATAGGCTGCGCCTCGGCCTCAGGCATTGTGATAGCACTGTTTGGTTCAATGGGTTATATCAGCTCAGGCAGCCAGTTATTTAGCCTAAAAGAAGGATTTGCAGGCTTTGTATATTTGCCCGCTTTATTGGGTATTGTATGCACCTCATGGTTTACTGCGCCGCTCGGTGCTAAAGCTACACACTACTTACCGGTTTCAACCATAAAGAAAATATTTGCCGGCTTATTAATAATAATGGCAATCAATATGTTTACTCGATAAGAGCATTTATATGAGCCTTAAAAAGACGCGGCATAAAGCCGCTGCTACCGTATTAGCTACTAGTAGCAGCGGGTTCACCCCGCGTCGAGGTTAAATAATAGCTTTTAGCCCCCGCAACCCGCCCCCCGACGCCCGTTAACCTTAAGGCGATTAACTAAAACCTACGTCATTTGAGCGTGCTTTATAAATTCATCATAAATACTGTCTTTAATGAGCCTGTCGGGCGTAAAGGCATAATAATGCTGATAAACATTATCGATTGTACCAATGTAATTTACGCCGTAATGGCGCTCTACTTCGGCTCTTACCAAAATAGGCGCAGGGAATATGCCAAACCCTTGCTCACCTAACGACTTCATTAATGCGCTGTCGTCAACATGGCCAGCTATTGTCATTTCAATCTGTTGCTCTTGCAGCCAATAATAAATAGCCCGCGCGACGGGGCTTTCTTTTGCGGGGAGCACTAGAGGCTTATTGTTTAAAGACTGCGGAAACTGCTTATGTAACTGCGAATGCCATGTTTCGTTACCAAAAAGAGCGATTTGGCTTTTACCTATTTCATGACAAAACGCCTTAAATGGCAAAGTAGTATCGAGTGGTTTATCGGCTAACACTAAGTCGAGCTTATGAATCGCCATTTGTGCAAGCAGCTCATCTTGTTGGCCGTCAATACAGTGTAAGTTTGTAATACGGTCGTTATTAATTAAAGGCGCTAGCCACTTCGACACCAGTGATTTGGGTAACACGTCTGAAATACCCACCTTTAACGTTCGTGAATATTGCGTGGTATCACCTTGCGTGGTTTCTAGCCATTCGTGAGCAATAGCAAACATATCATTAGTGTACTGCTGAGTTACTTGGCCAAACTCCGTTAACTGTAGGCCTCGCCCTTGGCGAACAAACAGTGGTTTTCCTAATCGTTGCTCTAAGTTAGTAATTTGCGAGCTGACCGTTTGCGGCGTTAAATTAAGTATTTTACTCGCCGCTGCAATACTGCCGTGCTTACTTACCTGCCAAAAATAATATAAGTGATTGTAGTTAATGTTGGTAATCATTCGAAAATACCTGTTTTAAAGTAAGAAATAATCAGCTTTTTCCTTTGCCACTAAGTTAGTAGATTACAGTCATGCCTGCAACATAGTTACTATTAAAAGGTGTAATTGCATGAAGCTAAAACTTACAGTTAAAAACAAGATAATTAACGCAAGTGAAAAGATGTCGCTTTTGAAGTTGATAAAAAGCCAATTGGCAAAACATGCTTTAAATATTCGTAAAGTAGAGATTCAAATAAATGATCTTTCGAGTGAGCGCCACGGCACTTTGCAGCAATGCAAAATTAATATTCTTTTGCCTGGGCTACCCAGTATTAATGTAAATACAAAAGGAAGAAGTATGCTGCAAGCGATAAAGCGGGCACTTAAAAGTTTGCAGCACATTCTCGTTAATAAGTATCAACCTTCGCAACCAAGCTCTTAATATCGCACTTGCAGTAGCAAGGATGCTACTTTTTTTATACGACTCTAATTCCAAGCCATGTTTAGTATTAAAAGATTCAATTATTGCCATTGAGCAGTATTTCCTTGTTGGGTTTCGTTGCACTCTAACCAACTTACCGTAACTAAAATTCTTTGACCTTGTTCCTTTAACCTTTGACCTCAATTGTAAACCCCGCACTATTTTGATTAAAAAGAGAGTGAAATTTTCAATTACCTAAATTCATAGTTTATTGTGAATTTATTAGGTTCATGTTTATTAATTTAATAATTCACAAAATACTGTGAATTTACCCTTTACTGAGTTAACTTTCGCTATAATTCACAAAATATTGTGAATTATTAGCTTTTTTGTACTTTTTTAACTATTATTCACAAAACACTGTGAATTTTGGATTAGTAATGGAAGTCACGATAAAGTCAGCAAAACAATTAGGTAAATTGGCAAGCATTGTGAGGAAAAGTCAAAAGCTTGACCAAAAAAACTGCGGGAGATTTCTCCGGCATTAGCATTAATACAGTGAGTGATTTTGAAAATGGCACCGGCTCTTTATCAATTGGCCGCGCGTTTGATTTAATGGAAGCTTTAGGCTTAGAAGTAAAAATAGACGTGGTGATACCTCAACATGATGAAAAGGCTAAAAATAAATTACTAATGCAAATCCAGAACATGGTGGCTGAGCATGAATAATAGATCACTTGATGTTTATGCCGGCAAACAGCTCATGGGCCAGTTACAAGATAGTAATGGTTTTTGGTCATTTAAATACGATCAAGATTGGCTTAACTCAGCTAATAAATTTGCAATAACTCCCAGCATTCCATTACAAGATCAAATCATTCTTGATTCTGGTACTACGCGGCCTGTGCAGCAGTTTTTTGATAATTTACTGCCAGAAGAAAATGCACGTGAGTTATTGGCAAAAGAAGTGAAAGTGGATCACGAGGATTCATTTGCTCTACTTACTGCATCCGGCATTGAGTCTGCTGGTGCTTTAACGCTATTACCAGAGCATGTCGATTTTCCAAGCCCTAGTGCAATACCGTTACCTTTTGCCGAGCTATCTAGGCGAATTAAAAACTTACCCAGAGCACCTTTAAATATCCGCCAAAGTAGCCGTATGTCACTTGCTGGCGCGCAGCATAAAATGCTAGTTATTAAGCTCGGCGATGAATTATTTGAAGGAAATGAAGGCACACCTTCAACTCATATACTTAAACCAGATCATTCTGAGCCAGACCAATATTGGCAAACGACATGCAATGAATGGTTTATGATGAAACTAGCCAAGCGCCTAGGAATAGATGTACCCAATGTGCAGCTCATTTATACACCCGAGCCAGCCTATTTGGTTGAGCGCTTTGACCGTGTAGGAAGTTATCCTGATCAAGAGCGCAAGCATATTATAGATAGTTGCCAATTATTAAGTTATAGCAGACACTCCAAATATTATGCATCTACGGTTGAAACATACCAAAAAATACTCAATAACGTACGGCCTAAAGCGGCAACGGCCATCAAGTTATATCAATGGGTGATTTATAATTTATTAGTCGGGAATGGGGATGCGCATTTAAAAAATATTAGCTTTTATTACGAAAACGGATCTGCGCAAATAACACCGTTTTATGATTTATTAAGCACCATTATTTATGTTCCAGAAGGTGGTAACCCTCTAGAAGAAGCCTTATCCGTTCCTATCAATGATAAAAAACGTTTTTGTGATGTTACTAAAGCAGATGTAATCGCTTTTGCAAAAGAGCTCGGTATTCCAAACTCTGCCGCAGTAAAGCAACTAAGTTATTTTGTAGATAATATAGAGAGTGAATTTAGCAACTTATACCAAGAAGTTGTAAATATGCCATCTGCGGATGTACGCGCAGCGGAATTAAGAATGTTAAGACAAGTGCAGTTTTTAGTAGTTAAAGAAATGGTTGGGCGGCTGAGTTAAAACAAGGAAATGAGGATTAATAAAAGTTCCTCATGAACACAACGTTTTAGCCTGTTTCGATAAATAACTTTTCATTCAGTATGGACTTCCTATAGTTAGTGTTGGGTGCTGTTGTACTTCAAACAAAACCTTTGACCCCCCCGTTAAATTTTGATTAAAAAAGAGAGTTAAATTTCAGCCCCTAAATCCATAAAACTTAGATAAAAAAGTAACTCAAAGTCGTAACAAAGCACTAAATTTGGGTTTTGATTAATAAGCAAGTGTCTACCTAATGCCAAACAGATTTATTTACTCGAGAAAATTGAGGTGGATAGAAGATACTGTTAAGGTACTTTGAAATAATAAAAAATGCCTAACTAACGGCTAAAACCTCCTCCACCTCATAGGACGTTATCTGCTTAATTAAAGTGTTGATGTTCAAGTTTAACTAATGAAGCAAAAATGGAAAATTTCACCAAACTATTAGCAGTTACACTTTATATATTTTCTTTGTCTGGCTGTACTTCAATTGGCAGTTACGCCATGTCAAACCCCGGTATCTATCTTTCTGAAGCACAGTTTATAAAAGCAAAACCTAGCGACATTGGCTTTGAAAAACAAAAATTTTGCTCTTTTAGTACCACTCAATGCATTACATATCTGACTGCTGAACCTTATCAAGCAGCCGAATTTTCGCAAGAGAGTTCTGTTTATTACAACCTTCATGCAACTGGTAATAATGTAGAAAATACAATTTCACACAGAATGACACCAGATACATTTAATCGTTTTAAAGGCACTGCTTTATTACTTCATGGCTATGGGGGCAGTAAAGAAGCAATGATGGCCTCAGCTATCTATTTTAGAGCGATTGGTATGAACGTTATTATTCCAGATCTTTTTGGCCATGGTGAATCAACTGAAGCATTTGTATTTGCAGCAAAAGAGCACGGCATTTTAAATGAACTGCTTGCTGAATCACTTTTAAATCAAACAAATAACCAGACTGTTGTAGTCGGCCATTCTATGGGAGCACTTACTGCAAGTAACTTATTATCATCAGAATATGTTGACGCTGCTATTTTACTTGCCCCAATGATGAGTTTTGACGTTGCAGCTAAGGAGTACTTACCTTATAAATCGCCTTTGCTTAGTCATTTTTTTCATAGCGAGATTGATAATATTGTTAACCAGGCAATGTTTGAGGCAGGAGTAACCATTCAAGAAACAAATTTATTGCCTAAATTAACTGAGACTAAAAAGCCTGTATTGTTAATTAACTCAGATGTTGACTCTCTATCCCCCCCGGCTTACTTTTCATCTATACAAAATGAGTTAGTAAAAAAAATAACTTTTAATGCTCGCTCTCATTCAAGTTTAATGGTGTTTGATCGTGATGATGTTATCGAAATTGAAAAATGGCTAATAACATGGTGAGCCTTCGCTATTTTAGATGACATTGAGTGTATAAGTCATTTTTTATTATTGTCGGGTTTCGTTGCACTCTATCCAACTTACGCTTTGTAAACCCCCATTACACTTTGATTAAAAAAGCCGCATACTAATAATTAGTGTGCGGCTTTAGTATTTTACTTTTAAAGCGATTACTTGGTTAGTAAGTGCTTTTCAAAAAAGTCAGCCATCATAGTATGGTAATGCAAAGTGGTGCCTTTGCCTTCGCGTAAGCTGTGTGAGCGGTTAGGGTATGAGAAAAACTCAAAATGTTTGTTATGCTTAACGAGTTCGTCAATTAAGCGTTCTGAGCCTTGGTAATGCACGTTATCATCGCCTGTGCCGTGAATAAGTAATAGCTTACCGGTTAGGTTTTTAGCAAAGGTAATCGGCGAGGTGTTATCGTAACTCTCAGGATCGGTGTTTGGGTTGCCCGCATAACGCTCTTGATAAATGGTGTCGTACAAACGAATGTCTGGCACGGGTGCTGAGGCAATGCCTACTTTAAATTTATCACCATGGCGGAACAGTAAGTTAAGGGTTGAGCTACCGCCGCCTGAATGACCCCACACGCCAACGCGGTCAGTGTCTATTACATCCCAACGTTTAGCCATAGCATCTAGGGCGTCTACTTGGTCTTGCACTGTGATAGAACCAATTTTTTTATAGATTGATTTACGCCAATCGCGGCCTTTTGGTGCACGTGTACCACGGTTATCAACCGATGCCACAATAAAGCCTTTTTGCGTTAACAGTGATTTATACAGGTAACTGTTGCCTTCCCAGCGGTCTTGCACGGTTGAGCCCCATGGTTCGCCGTATACGTAAAATACAATTGGGTATTTTTTACTTTTATCCATGTTCTCTGGGAACATAATGTAGCCGTCAAGCTCGGTGCGATCTTGCGCATTTACTTTAAAAAACTCATGGTTTGGTAAGCTTTGCTCAGCAAGCTTTTGTTTAAGCTTTGTATTTTCAACTAAGGTTTTTACATTACTATGATCGCTCACTTTAATGATCTCTTTAGTCGGTGGCGTACCAAATTTTGAGTAAGTATGCATTGCCCATGAGGCATCTTTTGACATGTAGTAGCTGTTTGATCCCTCAAACTCAGCAGGTGTTACCCGTACCGGTTTGCTGCTGCCATCAAGCGGTGTGCTGTATAAATAACGCTGACCAGGATCGTTTGGCGAGGCAATAAAATACATCACGTTTTTATCTTCATTGATGCTCAGCATATCAATAATGTCGTAATCGCCAGGGGTTAGGTCGATAATAGTCTTGCCATCGCGCGATACACGATAAAGATGACGCCAACCGTCGCGTTCGCTATGCCAAATAAAAAACTCGCCGTCTTTTGACCAGTTGGCTTTATAAAACCATTCTATAAACGCATCGTCTTTGTCTTCTAAAATTTTAGTCAGTTGCTGCTTTTGCCAATCAAACAACCACACTTTGTTATGGCTTTGTGGGCGATTTAAATCTTGAATCATTAATTCATTACCAGTGCCTGCCCAGCTAATACGCGGAATGTAACGGTCGCGGTTATCGCCTTCAAGCTCAGCCCAACGGGTTTGTTTATCATCAAGGCTTACCACACCAACACGCACGGCAGAGTTGGTTTCACCCGCTTTAGGATAAGGGAATTCTTTAAGGGTAGGGTACAGTTCGTCAGTGTTGTTGATCATAGTGAAAAATTTAACGTCACTGGTATCAAGCTGCCAATAGGCGATTGATTTGTTGTCGGGGCTCCAACGAAAACCATCGGCAATAGTAAACTCTTCTTCGTATACCCAATCAAAATTACCGTTAACTATGGTGGCGCTACCATCGGTTGTAAGCGCGGTTACATCGTTACTACCAACCGCTTGCATATAAATATTGTTATCGCGTACGTAAGCTACTTTTGAGCTATCTGGCGAGAACTTAGCAAACATTAACTTAGTTGGCTCAACACCCAAGCCACCTAATTGCTGTAACTGGTTAGTCTCAAGGTTAAGTAACCAAAAATCCCCGCGGCTGCGAGAGCGCCAAACTTGCTTACTGTTGGTAAATACCATCAGCCATTTACCGTCTTTTGACCACTGATAGCTTTCGATTGCAAATGGCTCGTCTGCGCCCTCTGGCAGTAGCTTTTCAAACTCAACCAGTACTTTACGGCCTGTGCCGTCAGCATTGTAAAATACAATGTCGTTGCCTTTTACGCCGTGCTCTTTTTCGTCATCGGCGTTGTTATCGTCTGCTTTTTCTTTTTCGCTTTCGCGCTCTTCAAGCACAGTGTAGCCGGTACCATCGTCTAGCCACTTAAAGTAAGTGCTTCGCTGGGTTTTAAACTCTTTATCTTTATAAATTTGCGCTAGGCTTAATGGATTATTCACGGTACTCATCGCTGCATTATTGTTGGTTGTTATGCTGGTACTTGAACATGCTTGCAAGCCTAAGCCTGCAACAATGGCCAGTGCCAAGCCCGATGTTTTGATCAGATTCATTGTTATTGTTCCTAGTCTTCGGTTAGAGCGCATTCTAGATTAAGGCGCTTATTACATTTACTGTAACAAAATAGCACGCTAAATATCAGCACCTTTATCGAAGCTAAGAACGATTTAAACCCAAACCTAATAGCAGTTGTGTTATCGCCACAAATACATACTGGCTCGCTTATTGGCAATATTTAATTCAAATACCTCAGTACTTGAACACATAGCAGCGCCATAGCATACATGTAGCGGTAACAAGTGCTCTTCTCTGGGGTGATTAAAGCGTGCAGCTGGAGCTTGCTGCCATGCTAATAATTGCTGTTCACGCTGCTGCTCGGTTAATGTTTGATCTGCGATTGTGCTTACCAGCCAATTTTCAAATGCCTGATTTTGCTGATTAACATCGCTTGATTGGGTAACACCAAAAGCGCGCATATTATGGAAGGTAAAGCCTGAGCCTATAATTAATAAGTTCTCGTAATCAATACTTTGCAGCGCTTTACCAATTTCAACATGCAACAGCGGATCAAGACTTGGATGCAAAGATATTTGCACACAGGGAATATCGGCCTCTGGGTACATAATTTTTAACGGCACAAACATACCGTGATCGTAGCCACGCTGTGGATCGAGTTTTGAGTCAATATTACGTGTTGCGAACACTTGCTGTACTAAATTAGCAAGTTGCGGCTGGCCAGCACAAGGGTAAGTTAATTGATACGCCTGCTTAGGAAAACCATAGTAATCGTAAATAAGCGGCGGTGAAGAGTGCGCCGTTATACTAATTGGTTGAGCTTCCCAATGTGCGCTGACCATTAAGATAGCAGAAGGCTTTGGGATTTTAGCGGCAACCTGTTCTAAGCAGGCTCGCATTTCTGCATGGTTGGCATCACCTAGTAATGGCATTGGGCCGCCACCATGTGAAATGAAAAAAACGGTTGGGCGTTGCATGTGGTTAACCCTAAAGGACAGATATTATTATAGTGCCTGCGCCGTTAGTAAATAACTAGCCACATAAACGCACAACCTCAGTGCGCAAATATTATGTGCGGTGTTTATTCATCAAGCTCTAAGTGAGCGCGTTCAACGCTTTCTTGAGGTAACTCTTTTTGCACCGATACACCTAGCTCCTTAAATTCTGAGGCTTGTTTAATTAAGTTACCTTTACCCCGGTATAACTGAGAAAATGCTTTATCGTAGGTTTCTTTGGCTTTATCGAGCTGTTTACCCACGCCTTCCATACTGGTTAAAAAACCGTTGAGCTTACTGTAAAAACGCTCAGCACGATTAGCCAGCTCTTTTGAATATTTAGTTTGCTCTTCAAAGCGCCATAACTGCTTAACAATATTTAAACTGGTTAGCAGGGTAGTAGGGGTAGCAACCAAAATGTTTTTTTCGATTGCTTGCTGGTAAATGTCGCTTTGGTATTTGAGTGCTTCTACAAAGGCGGATTCTATGGGTACAAACATCACAACAACTTCCGGTGAGTTTATTCCTGGTAAACGGTCATACGACTTACTAGCTAGCTCATTAATACGGGCAGTTACGGCATTTACATGCTCTTTAATCGCTTGTTGAGACTCAAGCTCTGTTTCGGCATTTACATAACGGGTATAGGCATTTAACGATGTTTTTGCATCAATCACTAAGTGTCGACCTTGAGGTAAATACACCACAACATCAGGGCGCAAACGGCCGTCTTCGGTATTAAACGACACTTCTCGCTTGTAATCGGTGCCAGCGCGCAGGCCTGCGCTATCAAGCACGTTTTCAAGCATGAGTTCGCCCCAATTACCTTGGGTTTTCTTTTGCCCTTGTAAGGCATTGCTTAGCTTATCGGCCTGCTCGGTAATTGCTTGGCTTTTGGCTTGTAAATGTAATAGCTCGGTTTTAAGTGCAGCACGTTGTTGTAAGTCTTCAACGTGAATAGACTCCATTTTATCTCTAAAGCCTTTTAGCTCACCTTGAACCGGCTTAAGTAACTGCTCTATGCTTTCTTGATTGAGGGTTTTAAATTTTTGCGACTTTTCTTCTAATATTTGGTTAGCTAAATTTTCAAATTCTTTTTTAAGCGTTTCTTTACTTTGCTCTATGTGAGCGAGTTGTTCACTAAAATGTTGCTGCTTTTGCTCAAGGGTAGTGCGTATATTATTAAGCTCTACATCGCGCAGATTGTATTGCTCGCGCAGGGCGGTTAGCTCGGCTTCGGCTTTACGCCAATATTGATTATAAAGTTGGCTTTGCTTTTCTTGTTCAGTTAAACGGGTTTTAAAATGCTGAGACTGATCCCGCTGCTCTTGATGTGTAAGTCCTAATAAATCGTGCTCTTCAACCAATGCGGCATATTGGCTTTGTGTTTGCTCATGCTGGCTTTGTAATAACATTAACTGTTGTTGTTGCTCATTTACTTGGCGCTTTATTTTTTTGCTTAATTGCATTGATACAACACCACAAATAGCCATGCCTGTTATAGCGCCAGCACTTACACTTAACCAATCTAAATGGGATAAAAACGAAGTAAACATAAAATAAACTTTTAAAATTTAGTGACATGCCATCATAACGAATAACGCTCTTTAGCAGTAGGGGTAACGCACTAAATTAAGCGCATAAAAAAAGCCAGCTATTAAAGCTGGCTCAATATTACTTAAGCAGTAATCAAACAGGGAAATCAACATGAAACTTGTATAACAACACATCACTACAAGCATAATAGTAGACGCGTCCTGATTAAATTAGTTCAAAATAATTTTTAAAAAAGTTGAATTTAGAGCATAAAAAAAGCCAGCTAATAAAGCTGGCTCAATATTACTAATTTAGTAATCAAACAGGGAAATCAACATGAAACTTGTATAACAACATATCAACTACAAGCATATTAATAGACCCAGCTATTATTGATTAGTTCAAAAATATTTTAAAATAAAATAGTTTAAAATATTCAGGCAAAAAAAAGCCAGCGTTGAACTGGCTGGCTTAATCATTACTATGTCTAGTAACTACTATATGGGATATCAACATGAAAACTTGGAGAAACTGCAATTTAACCAAGCTGTATTAATAGACGCCCACAATTCAAATAAGTTCAAAAAATTATTGTTAATTTTTAACTTTTAATTAAAGACAACATTTGTTGTTCATCGAACTGGGTAAAACTCATTGATTTTTCGGTAAATAATGCATCAACTAGAGCTTGTTTATCTTGCTGCATTTGAAACACCTTTTGTTCAATAGAGTTAGCCATAATCAATTTATACACAAATACCGGATTAGTTTGGCCAATACGATAAGCACGATCGGTGGCTTGCTTTTCAACGGCTGGATTCCACCACGGATCAAAATGAATAACGGTATCGGCTTGGGTTAAATTAAGCCCCGTACCGCCAGCTTTTAAGCTAATTAAAAATACCGATGTAGTGCCACTAGTGAACTCGTCTATCACTTTATCGCGATGACGTGTTTGCCCAGTTAACATGCTAAATTTAATATTAAGTGTATTTAAGCGCTCGGCAATTAAATCAAGCGCAGAGGTAAACTGGCTAAATATAATCACTTTACGACCAAGGCTAAGCATTAAAGGTAAATGGCTTGATAACCATTCTAACTTAGCACTGGCTGCGTCGGTTTCTGGCTCAATCAGCTTAGGATGACAACAAATTTGGCGAAGTTTTAATAGTGCCTCTAAAAAAGCGAGTTTACTTTTTTGTACGCCTTGTTCGGCAAATAAATCAATGAGTTTTTCTTCAAGCGCGTGAGTTATGCCTTGGTACATGTCTTTTTGTTTAGGCTCAAATTCAAACTCTTTAACAAGCTCCGTTTTTTGCGGCAGCTCTTGAGCAACTTGGGCTTTAGTCCGGCGCAAAATAAACGGCATAATTAACGCTTTTAGTTGCTCTGCACGTTCAATGTTACTTTCGCGTTCAATAGGCCCTTGAAAGTGCTGCTTAAAGTGCGCCTGTGAACCTAATAACGAAGGCATGGCAAAATCAAGTAACGACTTTAATTCAAATAAATTGTTTTCAATCGGGGTACCACTTAGGCAAAGCTTAAAGTCGGCATTTAAACGTTTAACTAACCGCGACACTTGTGCCGTATCGTTTTTAATATACTGGGCTTCATCCAGAATGATGTTTTCAAAATACAGTGGCGAATAATAAGCAATGTCACGTTTTAATAACGGATAGGTGGTTAATATACACTGTGCCTGCGCCAAGTGTTGCAATGAATCATTACGGTGCGCACCAAAAATAGTGGTCACTTTTAAGCTTTTAGCAAACTTGTTAATTTCGTTTTTCCAATTACTTACTAAGCTTGTTGGACATACAATAAGTGTAGGCCCCGCTTGCGGAGTATTATAAGAACTGGCTAAATAGGCAATCACCTGCAAGGTTTTACCCAAGCCCATATCGTCCGCTAAAATACCACCTAACTGATTACGCTTTAAAAAGTTAAGCCAAGCCACGCCTTCTTGTTGGTATTCTCTTAGTACCACAGAATCGTGTAAGCCATGAATGGCAATATTGGGCGATAACAGCGAATCGTTATTTAGTTCATCAAGGTAACGCTCTAGTGACGGGTCGTGTAACTCTACATTAATGGCTGTGTGCTGAACTAATTCAGGTAAGTATGAAAGCGGAATATTAAATTCGTCGCGCGTTTTAATAAACTCAAATCGCAATTTAAATTCAATTAATAAATTAAACGCGGCTTTATCTATAACTCCAAATTGACGACCAATAGGGTAATAATAAAACAATTCACTTTGACGATTTAACGATTCATAAAGTTTATTATTTACATTAAATAAGGTGGCCACTTTGGTGTCGTTTAGCACTACTTTGCTATGCATTTGATGCCCAGCGGCTCTGTTTACATGCAGAGAGATTTTGCTTTTAGCATCGGCAACATTCACCTTACTCATTGATACTTGCCAGCTACGTTGCTTAAAGCTTGGTAACACCTCATGCGCTAACCAGTGTAAATGAATAGCCGATTCCTGACTAAAAATAAACTCGCTGTGTAAACCCCCTTTACAAAAATCAAAGCCCAAATTAACCAGCTCATTAGTAACGGTGTTTTCGAATGCACTATTTATAAGTTTTTCAGGCGCCGTACCTGCTAAGTAATTTTTATTTTTATACTTAAACGATAACGAAATAGCCATTACTGAGCCCGACATGCTGACTTTAAGTATGGCATTACTCAACGACTTAACAGGCGTGCTTGGTGTATTAGTCGGGTGGGGAATAACACCTACACCAAAGTTATCAGCAAGCTGCTTATAAATTCGGTCAAAGTTTGTATCGTGCAGCGCCGGTATAGTTTGTAAGTGCGCAATTTCATCAGCACTGAGGGGCGTGCGAATACGGCCTAACTTATATTTATCTAAATCTAAATAGATAGGTGGTGTGGTTTTAATTAACGCCCAATTAGGAATTTGATCAAGATGAATTTTTAACTGGGTGACTTCTTTTTGTTTTTCCCAAACAAAATTTAGCGGTAAGCCAGGTTGTGCTTTTATAGGTACTCGCGAACGCTGTAAAAATAATCGTTCTGTGCCTAGTAATTGCTGTAGCGCGTTAAAACCCCATTGTCCTTTAAGCTCAATATTACCCACCGCATTTTGCGAGCGGATCCAGCTATATAATCTAAAGTCACTTTCTAGTAGGTCGCTAGGAGTTACAAAGCTATTAAGCTGTTGTTCGGTTAAATTGCGACCTAGTGCATAGTTATTATTTTTATCGTAGTTGGCAATTTTAGGTGTTAAAAATACTTTGTTGTTTTCTATGTCTAATACAAACAGTAACACTTGCGATGGTTGAGCTTGATCGGTGTTTTTAAGCGCACTGAGTTCGCTAAACCAATCATTTATAAAATAGTCTTCGCCGTATTCACCTGAATGCTCAATTTTTAGTTTTAACAAAATTGCAGCCAAATGGCGGCATTTAGTTTTCACATTACAGGTACAGTGGGTATCGACCGAATAACCAGTTGGTAATTTGCTGATCTCAATTCGTTGGTTAAAGGCGATGCCCTTATCACCTTGTACCGTAGAATCTACCACAGAAAAATCGGCATTATGTTCTAACCAGGTGATTTGACCATTCTTGTAGTAAGACTTTCCTTTGGCTAACACCGTGGGTTTAAACAATTTTTTTATGAATCGCTCAGAAAGAGGAAACTGGGTAGCCTGCTCATTTTTAATTTCTTCAAAAATAGCCATTAAATCATTTTTTGATAAGTTAGCAGACATGTTACTCAAAGTATTAAAATTTAAAAACAATTTTTCCAGTATATGCCTTATCAGCGCTGAGCTAAAGCAATATTATTTTTAAAATAGACTGGTTGGATCTGATTGGTTAGTAAAAAAATGGTTTATAGCGACTGTTTAATTTTGCCCACTAAAAAAGCACATTTAAATTACAAAATAAAAACAATCAATTAACTTTATAAGGGGGATTTAGTGAGGAATAGATCAGGTTTTTACTAACAAGGTAGTAAATTAATCAACTAGAACAGATTTAGTTAGTAAAAATACGATCTTTGGTGGTTTATCGGGCTTTATTTGCTTTTTTATGGCTTGATAGATCAGGTTTTTACTAACTAATTAAAGGGGCTAGATCACGATTTAACTAACCTAGCCCCTTTACAGATCACGATATTACTAACTAATTAAAGGCACTTAATAGTTTAGTAAGTTGCTCTAAGCGCTTGTCTGTCATCACTTTATTATTAATTTTTATTGAAACGTCACCACTTTTAAGGTTGCGTTGCACACTAATAAAGTCGTTTTCAAGCACAGCCTCACGCTTTAATGCTGTTTTAGGCTCTGCGGTTAAATATTTAGTGATCAACATAGCGCGCTTGTCGTCGGCTTCTAAGGCGTTAACTTCATCATTGCTGGCAAGTGCAACAACTAACTCGTTAAATGCAGCCTCGTCTCGCTCCTTTGCGTTAATCAGCTTTTTAGCGACTTCTCTCCCTACATGATTAGCAGTTGGGTAAAGGGCTATAACATCGGCAGATATTTGCTCATACGCTTTGATAGCATCAGCAATCGCGGTGTGCGATACCCCTTCAATAACGGCAATTTCGCGGTACGAACCTTTTTTGCCTTGTTGAATGAGCTCATCTCGAGTTTGCTGATACGCTTGGCCTAACTCCCATAGACTAGGGGCAATGTATTGATCGGAAGAAACCGCTAACACTTTGGCATCTTGATCAGTAAAATCACTAGAACTCAAAACAAGATAGTCTGCACCAGCCAAAATACAGGCTTTACGACGTCTTGAACCTGCAAGAACGAGGCTCATATCACCTTGATCCCAAAGTAGGGCAGGGTGCTGATTGCGACCATCTTCTTTAATTGCAGGAAGTATATCGGATACCGACTTTTCGTTTAAAAGCGCTTGTACACGGCGATTTTTGCCATAAACCTGAGTCGATTTTTCAATCTCGTTATGTGCAATCACTTTACACACTAAGGTGATTTCGCGGTTAGGATCGCTTGGAGCAGGCATACGAATAACATCGCCAGCATTGGCTTGCTCTAAAAGAGCGTCTAAGCTGCTACTGCCAACAGCGGTTGCAAAGGGATCTAAGCGGGTGTCATTTTTACGTTTTTTAGCCATTTTTAGTCAACATCCTTACTTAGGCGTATTTAATTTTGATTGTGTAGATTGCCAATTTGAACGAATTAGCATTTCGAGTTCATCGACAACATCTTTGATATTTTCTTGAGCGCGCATTAACGATTCTCTACTCGCTAAACTATCAGACGCTTTTTGATCAAAAATGGTATTAAACGAGGATGAACTCGCGGTAATTGCTGAACTGTGATTAATAGGGTAACTCATAACTTGGCGACCAAAGGCACTTCTTACGTCTTTAACAATGTCACGTTGTGAGTGATTGCCTTTTACATAATTGGTAACCAAAAATTGCATAAAGTCCCAACCATCGTGACCAAGAGCTGCAACGGTATGATAAATCTCACCTAAACGTTTTAAATATTTATTATTAGCATCAAAGTCTACCGCTTCAGGATGAACCGGTATAAGCATCGCTGTAGAAGCCATTAATGCATTATAAAACATAAAGTTAAGAGTAGGCGCTGTATCAATTAGTAAAATATCAAATTCATCTTTTACTGGCTCAATAACACGTTCTAACAGCTTATGGTAATGGCGAGTTTGCTCATAGTTTGAGGTGTCTTTAAGCAAAGTTGCAGTTTCGTGTTCAAAATAAAAATCATCCATACCTGAGGGTAAAACACGGATATTAGGAATATGAGTTGGTAAAAAAGAGTTTGAAACAAATTCAGGCCAGGTTTCACCTTCTTCAAGATCAATGCAGTCACGCATTAAATCACCGACAGTAATTGGATCAGGCTCTGAAGACGGGAAAAAACTCGATGATGAACCCTGTGGATCTAAATCGACAATACCAATGCGGTAACGCTTGATGTTAGTAGTGGCAAGTGCTGCAGCAATATTAACCATGCTCGTTGTTTTACCACAACCACCTTTTAGTGAATTAATAACAATAACTTGGAGTTTGTCTGTTGGTGCACGATGATCGGGTTTTATGTCCATTATATCGGCCATGGCAAAAATATTAACCAACGTATAAGCGTAATGACCGTTTGCACCGCGTTTTATGTTTAAATCGTCAAAGTCACCATTGTCATGGCGTCTTTTTAAGGTACGATTATTACAACCAAGTAAATCAGCAGCGGCTTTTTGGGTGTAGGTTCTTAATTCTTTTTCTTCAGATTTAAGATGGGCGCGGTAATGTTGAATACGTCCTTCTAGTGATTTTTCAGCAACTTCTGCGGTTGCTTTCAAAAGTCGATAGGTATCTAGCGCATTATTGTTGATAGACATACTTTATTCCTCAAAGTTAGGCGTTTAGTATAATGTCCATTCAATTAGCTGTAAACAACTATTTAAGACGACATGTGTTTTAAATACATGACATCTAAAATAATTTTACGCCTTTAATATTGCTTAGTATAAATAAAGAAGTTTAAGTATGGTTAAATATATAAGGTATTAAAGGCTAAGGGCTTAAAATTAGCAATTAACTACATGATTTATATAAATAATGCTTAAAAAAGTGGATCAGCATTGTACGTGGTTAAGATCAGATCCTTAACTACTGGCAGATCACCTTTATACTAAGCAAATATTTAGCAGCTTAGTTACGCACAGGTTAAGCACTGAGTTACTCACAAAAGTATCGCTATAGATCATGTTTTTACTAAGTAAATTATAAAGTTATGCACTCACCAACAGAGATAATAAGCGGTTTAATTAGTATAGATCTGATCTGTAGTAAGTACAGATCAGATCTATGCTAACTCGAACTAAGCTTATCCACAGGCAACAAATTTTTTTGTTTAATTTGTCGTGCTAAATATCAAAA
Organism: Pseudoalteromonas sp. BSi20311; assembly: GCF_000239875.1. Lineage (NCBI taxonomy): Bacteria > Pseudomonadati > Pseudomonadota > Gammaproteobacteria > Alteromonadales > Pseudoalteromonadaceae > Pseudoalteromonas > Pseudoalteromonas sp. BSi20311. The sequence goes on from NZ_BADU01000060.1 coordinate 87,378, forward strand.
AAAACACTTTGCAATGGACAAATTTATTATTCAGTTAGTAAAAATTCGGTTTATTAAAGCCTTGTTAGTATAAATGTGATCTGAAACCTTCTGTTTTGACTTTTGCTTAGTAAAATACTGATCTGAGCATTTTATTTGAAGTCAGATCACTTTTATACTAACTTAAACATTTAACTTTTGTGGCTTTATGTGTTGTTATTAGCTGTCACAATAAAAACGGAAATAAAAACCATGAGCCGAAAGGTCAACATCTCGGTAGATAACTTGCCCGATACACTTAGGGGCCAAATTCACGGGGTGGAAAGTGCAATTGATAACGAAAGCCTAGCACTATTTACAGATAATAAAGATGTGCGAATTTCGATAGAAAATGCAGCCCATGGGTTACGCGCTTACTCTAACACATTTAACCATTATGATCTGTGGGGACGCTTTGTTCGCTCAGGACATAAAAAGCTGCCACTTGAAGAAGCCCCTAAAAAAACCATTATTACGCGTAAGATATCTGAGAAAGTAGACGGTATTTTATACGATGGTGAAATTAAAATAACACCGGCTGTGGTAAGTACTCGTAAAGATGGTGAAGACGTTGAATACCTAGTTTGGCCATCAGACAGAGAAGAAAAAGTTGAGCGTGCACTAATTCGCCTTGCTTCAAAAGGTAAAATAGTAAAAATTAATTTTAAGTCCGGTATTCAATATGCCGTTGTGTTTTCTATGAACGAATTAGCACAAGAACTTAAAGCGGTTGGTCAGTCTATGCCTTATCCGCAAATTAAAGAATCGCTTGAAGCATTGCAAGGTTCAAAACTTTCATTTAAATATTCTGCAACCGACACTAAAAATTCTGATATTGATGATTCGTTTTACGAGTCAAACATGAACTTTTTATCGTCTTTACACTTTAGCGGTAAAAAAGGCCAAGGCGGAAATGTTAAATGTGTGGCGTGTTTAAATGCGTTTGTTCATAACATGATCGATAACCTTGAATATAAGGGCTATTATTTTAATAGTGCTCAAGAATTAAAGCGCGGATTATCGCGTTGGATGATGTTACGTTTGTATCACTTATGGCGTTATGCTGCCCCAGGAAAAACGTATCATTTTAGATTGTTGTCTATTATGGAAAAATACGGCTCTATTTATTCAACCGATGATATTACCGAAAATAAATTAAAAGCACTGCGTCGTGATATGACCACCACGATGAAAGACTTAATTGAAAAAGGGGCAATATCTGAGTACAGCATTACCAATGTAAAAGATGATAAAACGGGTAATATTGTAGATTACACCTATGAAATGCATCCATCTGATCAGTTTTGTGATGAAATTCTGGCATTAAATAAACACAACAAGCGGATAGAGATACAAGGTGGTAAACGCATTGTTGAAAATGCAGTATTAATTGATGAAGATAAGTTGGAAGAAATTGTAGAAAAATAATTATATTAATTTTTACCAGTAGTTATATTAAAGGCCACATAATGTGGCCTTTTTAACATAATTACTTTGTTACTTGTTCTAAATATAAACGGTCTACCAGAAAGTCATACTCACGTTTTCGTGGATGTGATAACGGTTTTTCGTAACTCGGCAGTTGGCCATACTTCACATCGGGTTGTGGGTTTATAAGAATAAAAGGTAAGGCTGCACTAACATGGTAACGATTTTGAGCCGTGTATCTAACATTAACTTGTGGGCTAACTCGGGTAGGGCGCCTAATTCGTAATTTTTCTTTTTCACCTAAGCTGGCAACCCGAACTTGTTCTTGAGCAACCAATGATTGCCAGTTTTGCTGATCAATCATTCTTGGGTTTTTATACCCAGCGGATTTTTCAAGCATTTCAAGAGCCATCTTCTTTGTGAGTGTTTTAGTGGCGTGTTTATGCATCCAAGTAAAACGAACTGAAAAAGGGGATTCGCTTTCGCTATGAATTTTACGATAAGCGGCAAGCGTAATTAAATTTGGCATAGCATTATGCACGGCTTCAAATCGAGCATCATTATTGTCTATCGCTAAAATACAATTTTTAAATGCCGCTTTTGCATTATTAACTTGAGCAATGCGATCAATAATGGCTTGTTTGTTAGCATCTTGTATTATTAATAAACCAGGGTGGCGTTTTAATACGCGACTACTCAGCCCAGGCTTTTTATACATATCAGAAAAAGAATTCAAAATAGCCTTATGTGCTAGCTCTCCTGTAATTTTAGATACTGCAATCGACTCGGGAATTATATTTTCATCCACACTGCTTATTTCAGGTAGTTGATAATATTCGGCCTTAGCAAATCCACATTCTTTAAGCTCTTCAATTAACCTAAGCGTTAACTCATTGAGTAAATCAAACTGGCTTCTAATTTGTACTTTTGTAACCATAACACCACCAAGAACACATCTTACTATTACACCATTTTCGCAAATAACTTTTTGCTTTGGTAGTTTTATATTTAAATATTACTCAATTGTTCAGATTAATTTTATATTTAAATTAAGTATGATGTGTTCTTTGCTGTTGGTATGAACATTTAAATAATAATATTTTCTAACTTACTAATAGTTATATATAAACGCAGTATAAAGGAGTGGGTATAAGGGGTTTTGCGCCCATCCCCTCGAAATTAACCTTAGTCTAAATTTTTAAGCTTTTTTCTAACTCTAATTACCGTACTTCGACTAACTCCAACTGCTTCAGCCGTTTTATTAATACTAAATCCAGCTTCAGTAAACGAGGCAATCCTATCATGAGCCTCTAAATCAGGCTGACGACCGTGATAAAGTCCCTTTTGCTGTGCTTTTACAATACCTTCTTTTTGCTTACGTTCACGTTCTCGATATTCTTTATATGCACTGGCCGCTAATATTTCTAACAGCATATTATTAATAGCACTAAGTATTGATCTCATAAAATCATCACTTGGAAAACTGCCAAATGTTAAATGACTGGTTGGTAGATCTAAACTAACAACACTAATTCCTTTTTCATTTATTGAGGCTACAAGAGTTTTCCAATCATCAGGGCTTAGCCTTGTTAAACGATCGATTGATTCAACTAACAAAACATCACCGGACTCTGATTCATCCAATAAACGAATTAGCTCTGGTCTATCTAAAGAATTACCAGATTTATTTTCTATATAAAAAGAAGCAATTCGTTTGCTGAAGCAAGAAACGAATTTTTTTAATGAGCTTTTTGCTCTATTTGCATCTTGCTCAGAAGTTGATGCTCGTAAATATGCTCTTATGAACATTTTTGCCTAATTAGGTCTATTTAGATGGTGTCATATCATATAGGTTTATTTAAGTGGTGTCATTACGTAATTGCCTGTGATATATTAACAGTATCTTTAGGGTGTACTCATGTAGAACTGCATGTAATAACACTAATTTGGACTTTGATAATGAAAAAGGATAAACCATACATTGTTGTGGTTTAATATTGTTGTAACAACGGTAACTTTACTTATTTAATAGAAGAAAAAACAAAATCAATTAGCGATGTTTAAACTGGTATTCATTGATGGTCACTTTAATTAGATATAAAGTAAGTAAACAAAAAGTCAGTAAGGTAATTGATAACGTGTCTAAACGAACCATAAGTATGTTGGCTAAAGAACTGAGTGTAAATGTCGAAACAATTCGCTTTTATGAACGCAAAGGCTTAATTAAACAACCACCAAAGCCTATGCAGGGCTATAGACATTACCCGAAAGAAACGGTAAATAGAATACATTTTATCAAGCGTTCTCAAGAATTAGGTTTTACGCTAAATGAGATTGAAGGGTTACTTGCGTTAAACGATAGTCCATGTAGTAAAGTACAAGAATTAGCTAATAAAAAACTGATCGCAGTACAAAAAAAGATGGCTGACTTGTTGTTGTTAGAACACGCTTTGGAAGAACATTTAGGACAATGCCAAAATAATGATGACGATAGCCACTGCCCAATAATTGATTCGTTGCAACCGAAGTAAATGATTCACTTAACTACCATTTCCCACTAAAACAGCATATCCAATTTTACTTCTGCGCCTTAATTCAAGTTAGCTTATTCCCCGTATCTGTCGTAGCAGATTATCAAAGATAAATTTTTTATAAATCACCCTTGACTCCGTACTTAGGTACATGCAATACACTTGCATTATCACTTAATGAGGTATCTATATGAATCAAAAAAAATCAAACCTTCCAATGATAGGAGGCATCATAGCAGCATTAGGCGCAGGCGTATGCTGTGTAGGTCCTTTGCTCCTGTTATTACTTGGGGTAAGTGGCTCATGGATTGGTAATGTAACTGCATTTGAACCCTATAGGCCATTATTTATCGCATTTGTAGTGTTGTTGTTTGGTTACTCAGGTTGGAAAATTTACCGTCCTGTAGAAGAGTGTGAGCCGGGAACGGCCTGTGCAATTCCTAAGAAACAGCAACAACGAAAAGTCATTTTCTGGCTGAGCGCTATAGTTGCGACAATTTTAGTGACCAGTAATTATTGGATACTTTTGTTTGCTTAATATACAGATCAAGAAATTTATAACATTTTAAAATTTGGAGCTAATTATGAAAAAATTATTATTAACCGCACTGCTTTCACTTTCTAGTTTTGGTGCTTTTGCTGAAGTAAAAACAGTTACACTGGAAGTGCCAACGATGAACTGTGCGACATGTCCAATCACAGTTAAAAAGTCATTAGAAAATGTTGATGGCGTTGAAAATGCGAAAGTTACCTACAAGCCTAAGCTAGCTGTTGTTTCTTTTGATGACACTAAAACCAACATCAATGCATTAATTGCAGCGACTACCAACGCTGGCTACCCTTCAAATTTAAAAAGTGAAAATAAGTAATGTTTAGCCCCTTAGAACTAGTTACGCGTATCGGAGATAAAGCAGGCTCTATAGGTGCACTTGTTTCGGCAATGGGATGCGCCATGTGTTTTCCCGCGATAGCTAGTCTTGGTGCGGCAATTGGGATGGGATTTCTTAGTCAGTGGGAAGGGGTATTTATCAATACGTTGTTACCACTGTTTGCAGTATTAGCGCTGGCAATGAATATCTTAGGTTGGTTTAGTCACCGCCAATGGCAACGCACTCTCATAGGCATAACTGGACCTGTTTTAGTCTTATTATCCTTATACCCTTGGTTTCAATATGGCTGGAGTTCATACGCTACCTATACTGGGTTAGGACTGATGGTTGCCGTATCAATTTGGGACATGGTTTCTCCAGCGAATAAGCGCTGTGACGATGAAACTTGTACCGCTTAACGTTTAAAGAGGAATAAAATATGTCAACGAATAGTTGTTGCTCGTCAGATAACTCTCAGCCAGAACAGTTACATGTCGCCATTATTGGTAGTGGCTCAGGAGCTTTTGCCAGTGCTATTAAAGCCGCAGAAGGCGGAGCAAGAGTTACTATCATTGAGGGAGCTGATGTTATCGGAGGTTGCTGTGTCAATGTAGGTTGTGTGCCTTCAAAAATATTGATCCGTGCTGCACAATTAGCGCACCAGCAGCGTACTAACCCGTTTGATGGTTTAGAGAATATTCAACCACAACTTAGCCGCTCCTTATTAGCACATCAGCAAACTGCTCGCGTTGAAGAATTACGTGGTGCTAAATATCAAAGTATTTTAGAGAATAACCCCGCGCTATCTTTACTTAAAGGTTATGCGCGTTTTAAAAATGAAAATACCTTGCTAGTTCAAATGGCTGATGGTAGTGAAGAAGAGTTAGTTGCAGATCGCATTTTAATTGCTACAGGCTCTACACCAAGCATTCCACCAATTGATGGGTTAGTTGATACACCTTATTGGACATCAACCGAAGCTTTATTTTCTGACGTGTTACCAAGTAGTCTGGTTGTCATCGGCTCTTCTGTTATCGCACTGGAAATTGCGCAAGCTTATGCCCGTTTGGGTAGTAGTGTAACAGTATTAGCGCGACATACGCTTTTATACGCAGAAGATCCGTTATTAGGTGAAAAGCTGACTGAATGCTTTGAAAAAGAAGGCATTCGTGTACTTAACAATACCCAAGCAAATCATGTTTCTTACAGTAATAATGGGTTTTCATTAGAAACTAACGAAGGCACATTAACCGCTGAAAAACTGCTTATTTCTACTGGCCGTCATGCAAATACTGACAAGCTTGGTTTAGAAAATGTTGGTGTTGAAACAGATAAAAGTGGTGCCATTGTTGTTAATAGTATGATGGAAACGTCAACAGCTAACATTTATGCTGCTGGAGACTGCTCTAATATGCCACAGTTTGTCTATGTTGCTGCTGCTGCCGGAAGTAGAGCTGGAATTAATATGACAGGTGGAAATGCTCAACTCGACCTATCTACCATGCCTGCTGTTATATTCACTGACCCACAAGTGGCTACTGTTGGATTAACCGAGGAGCAGGCCATAACAGGTGGATTTGAAGTGATAAGTCGTGTTTTGGACATGGAAAATGTCCCAAGAGCATTAGCCAATTTTGAAACGGATGGTTTTATCAAATTGGTTGCTGACAAATCTACTGGGAAAATATTAGGCGCTCAGATTCTAGCACATGAAGGTGGAGAACTGATTCAAAGTGCGGCTCTTGCTATTCATAATAAAATGACAGTCGAAGAATTGGCAGGTCAACTATTTCCGTATTTGACGATGGTTGAAGGATTGAAGTTATGCGCTCAAACCTTTAGCAAAGACGTTAAAGAGCTATCTTGCTGCGCAGGGTAATCATTTAACGGTAATGTACTTACAGAAATGTTAATGGAGTGCCAATTGATTGAATGTAATCAAGATATCTTAAGGCATTCCATTAACAACACAAATTGGAAGCATGCTAAATCATGATTAAATCTAAGGTTGAAAACATTCCTGTTGGTGAAGTCAGTTTTTTGACAGAGATACCTGACATCAATAAGTTCATTAGTAGTGATGATGATGCGTTGGATTTTCCTTTGAGTATTTCTCAACTGGCACTAGCTGCACAAACATCTGTCCATACGGTAAGAAATTATGTTCTTGAGAACTTAGTACACTGCGAAGAAAAAACTAAGTCAGGCCATTCACTTTACGGCTTATGTGCATTAAAGAGATTAAAGTTCATTCGAGCAGCAAGGGCGGCAGGTCTTCTTGTAGTTGATATCAAGCCATTACTAATGGCAATAGATGCAGGAGAAAGAAAAGTTCCTGAAGACATCCAAAAGCTGCTACTTACTAAAATCGAGCATAGAAAAGTATTTTTAAATCTAGTAACAAACCAAATTGAAGAGTTTTGCAATTAGAACAATTATAGAACAGTTCACACCTTGGGGTTCTAGGGATTTTCCCCTCTAAAGTAACATAAATCGCCATACTCACCATATTTAAAGGCATACAAAGGTGGGTTACTTCTCCAAAGTATGGCAAATTATGAGGTTAACAACCCCTTAAACTTAATTTAATTCCTATGGCTATAAAAAACGAACTATCAATTCTTACCAAAGCTGAGCAGCTTGATCTATATTCTCCGCCGCTATTATCACTTGAACAACAACGATTGTATTTTACGCCAAACGAGATCGAGTTAACAGAGTTGAAAAGTATTCGCCTAAGGAACCACCGATGCTATTTCATTGCGTTATTAGGGTATTTTAAGTCTAAGCCTGTGATTCTTTCACCTAGCTTTAACCTCATCTTTGACGATATGCAGTTTATTTCAACGCAAGTTCAAGGAGGCAAAGGGATCAGGCCTTTCAGCATTAATAAGATGCAGCGTGACCGTATATATCAAAGAATACTGAGGTTATTAAACTATCAGAAATGGGACGAAAGTCTGCACTTTGCGCCGCTGTACGAACATCTTGTTATGGTCGGCAAAGCTTGGCTTGAGCCTCGTTATCTATTCGATGCAGCCGCTGAATATCTAGCAACGCATAGAATTGCCATCCCTAAATATACTGTCTTACAAAAGCTTATCAGTCGTGTTATCCAACAGGTCAAGAAGGCGTTAAATAATAAGCTTCGTATTCATGTTTCATCTGAACTACACGGATTTCTAAATACTATTATCGATGACAAAGATGGGCTCTCCTTAAGCCAGCTTCGAGCCGGTGCAAAAAGCGTTATGGTGACAGAGCTAAAAAAAGAACTGACGGTGTATCATCAGTTACAGCCTTATACAAGACAGATTGATAATGCTGTTAAGGGCTTAGCCTTATCGTCTAAAAACCAACAACACTTCGGTGAAATGGTGGATTATTATGGCAGTAAACTAAAACGCTTTAAGCGTCCACAGCAACACCTATGGTTGCTGTGTTTTCTGACTCAACGCATACGGCAAAGCCTAGAGCGATTGGCTGATGGGTTTATTCATCATATCCGTAAACAACAAGAAGCTGCGCATGCGTTTGCCCAACAGGCAGTGTTTGACTCATGGAGGTCAGCTGCAGACAATGTCACCAAAGCCGCAGAATTACTGCATCTGTTTGTTGATGACAGTATCGACGATAATCAACCATTTGCAACGGTTAGGCAACAAGCATTAAGTGTAATGAATAACCAAGATATAGAAACGCTATGCCTGTACTTAAAAAAGCAAAAACGCACGGTAGAAGAATATCAATGGCAATATTATGATGATCAAAACGGGTTAATTGAGCAGTTATTAAGGCCCGTGTTTCTATGTCTTGAATGCCAAGCAGGTAAAGGCTCAGAAGCATTAGTGACCCAGCTCAAAACCACAAAAACAGAACTATTAGCAGGTAATACATTGCAAACAATGGATAGTACACTTATCCAACAAAAACATCGTCCATGGTTAATTAACAAGGATGTTGTTCATCCACAGCGATACGAATGGTTGCTTTACCGTCAACTGGCTTCTCGGCTTAATGGTCGAATTTACTTATCAAACGTCACTAAATATCGTGCGCTAGAAGACGACTTAATTGCATCGTCAATACAGCCTGATCTATTGGCATCATCAACATTGGAAAAGCTAAAGCAGCCGATTCAGAAGCTACTGCAAGTAAAACAAATACGCTTAACAACATCCCTAGAAGATGTTGCTCGTCACATTGATAATGGTGATAACCGCAATGTGATCATGAAGAGCCGAAGTGGCACACGATGGCGACTGCCAGTTAAAGGCTCCCAATCACTTGTCAACAACCCTTTCTTTAAACAAATGATCCCCGTCAGTATTGCTGATGTGTTGCGTTATGTTGAACAAGAAACCAACTTTATGCAATGCTTCGCACACGTGCTGCCAATACAAAAACAAGTAGGCGCCAATCAGGATGATTTATTGGCTATTCTAATTGCGAATGCGACACATCGCGGCGTATATGGGATGGCACAAATATCTGATCGCAGTTATGAGCATCTAAGCACTATACAAGCTAATTATATTAGGCCTGAAACCTTGCAAGAGGCTAGTGATATCATCAATAACGCAGTAGCGGCACTCCCTATTTTCCGCCACTATCACATCCAAGAAGACGTCCTGCACGCCAGTACCGATGGGCAAAAATTTGAAACTCACCTTGAGACTTTTAAAACTCGCTACTCCTCGAAATACTTCGGCACCAACAAAGGTATTACGGCCATGACGTTAGTTGCCAATCATAGTGCGTTAAATGCCCGTATCATAGGATCTAATGAGCATGAGTCCCATTATATTTACGACTTACTACAATCTAATACTAGTGATCTTAAGCCAGATGTCCTCTCAACC
>NZ_BADU01000059.1:0-31926 GCF_000239875.1 Pseudoalteromonas sp. BSi20311
AAAAATGACGCTAATAAGCGTCATTTTTTTATAACTGTATGTAAGCGATTAACTGATTAGGCGTTTGCTAATTCAAGACCGGGTGCAGGCATCGAGACAGGCGTTTCAAAGGTTGCCCACTCCCATGCTGACTCAGTTGCCATAATTTTGCGTAGTAGCTTGTTGTTTAAATCATGGCCTGATTTAAATGCAGTTACTTTACCTAAAAGGTTATGACCTGTCATAAACATGTCACCTACACAGTCTAGTATCTTATGCTTGACGAACTCGTCTGAGTAACGCAGACCGTTCGGATTTAAAACTTTAAATTCATCAAGTACCACTGCGCTATCCATGCTACCACCTAGTGCAAGGTTATTAGCATGCATGTATTCAATGTCTTTCATAAAGCCAAAAGTACGCGCACGGCTAATTTCTTCAGTAAAGCTTTGTGCAGTAATATCTAAGCCAATGCGTTGGCGGCTTTCATTGATTGCAGGGTGATCAAAGGCAATCTCAAAGTCGATATGGAATCCGTCGTAAGGTTCTACTTCGGCCCATTTATCGCCTTCTTCAATACGTACTTTTTCTTTTATACGAATAAAGCGCTTCGCGACATTTTGCTCTTCAATGCCACCTTTTTGTAATAAATAAATGAATGGTAATGCACTACCATCCATTATTGGTACTTCTGAGCTATCAAGTTCAACAATCAGATTGTCGATCCCCATTGCCGCAACAGCTGCAATTAAATGCTCAGTAGTTGATAAGCGAACACCATCTTTGTTTATTAAACAGGTACACAATTGCGTATCACCAACGGCTTCAGGCGTTGTTTCAAAATCAACAACCGGATCAAGGTCGACACGACGAAATACAATCCCAGTATTTGCGCTCGCAGGTCGGAGAGTTATTGTGACCTTCTCACCTTTATGAAGTCCAATTCCTATGGCTTTGACTACTTGTGCAATCGTACGCTGTTTAATCATAGGTTCGCTCACTTTAAGTATATATTACAGTTAGACGGCGGAGTGTAACATAAATACGGTATAACTACAATATTCGTTCACATTTCGCACAAAAGTACTGTTTTTAATTAGTCTGCTTGTTTACGTAAAAAAGCAGGAATGTCGAAATAATCGCCACCCTCAGACTTATCTGTTTTCTTAGCACTGCTTGACGACGTATTCGCTGAAGAACTTGAAGAACTAGACGGTGTGCCTTGCTCCTTTGATTCAGTTTGCGAAGTCGTTGCTGACTCGTCAGTCGTGCTTGTGCCTTGGCTTGCGAAGCTAGGTACATACATGCTGCTTGTTTGTGTGCTTGAGCTAGTTACATCAGAGCCTGATGCTTTTTTGAAACCGTTATCTACAATACCAAACTGTGGACGACGATCGCCGCCTAAGCCAGTTGCAACCACAGTTACACGTAGCTCGTCTGTCATTTCTGGGTCAATTACCGCACCCACAACAACCGTTGCGTTTTCAGACGCTAGCGCCTTAACGTGATTACCCACAATTTCGAATTCTTCAATCGCGATATCCATACCCGCAGTAATATTAACCAAGATACCTTTAGCACCGGTTAAATCTACGTCTTCTAGAAGCGGGCTTGAAATAGCGGCTTCTGCTGCTTCTTGTGCACGATCAGGACCCGATGCAGATGCAGTTCCCATCATAGCTGTGCCCATTGCAGACATAACAGTACGTACGTCGGCGAAATCCACGTTAATTAGACCCGAGCGAGTGATTAACTCAGCAATGCCTTGTACTGCACCAAACAATACGTCATTTGCTTTTGCAAACGCATCCAGTAAAGTTGTTCCTTTACCCAATACTTTTAGTAACTTGTTATTTGGAATAGTGATTAACGAGTCCACAATTTCAGATAATTCGCTAATACCTTGCTCTGCAGCAGCGGCACGCTTTTTACCTTCAAAATCAAACGGACGTGTTACCACAGCAACAGTTAAAATACCCAGTTCTTTAGCAATTTTAGCTACAACTGGCGCAGCACCGGTTCCTGTACCGCCGCCCATACCTGCCGCTATAAATACCATATCAGCACCTTCAAGGCTGGCACGAATGGTCTCTGCGTCTTCTTCAGCCGACTGACGACCTACTTCAGGGTTGGCACCCGCACCTAACCCAGAGGTTATTTGCGTACCTAATTGTACCGTTACATCAGCGGCTGAATTACGTAATGCTTGCGCATCCGTATTGGCTGCGATAAAACGAACACCTTCTATTTGTTGTTTTACCATGTGCTCAACTGCGTTACCGCCGCCACCGCCTACACCGATTACTTTTATTACAGCTTCTTCGCTGTGTTGTTCCATTATATCAAACATATTTACTCTCCGACTTGAGTACTAAAACTCGCCTTGAAACCATTTTGTGATGCGGTTCCACCAATTATTGTTATCATCCGCTTTCGACTTTTGTGCATTCATCGACTGCATAGTACGCCCGTATTGTAACAAACCTACAGCGGTTGCGTACGATGGATCATCAACATAATCAGTTAAACCTACTACACCAATTGGTTTACCTATTCTTACTGGCATCTGAAAAATATCTTCAGCCACTTCCATTGCGCCAGTCATTTTAGCAGTTCCGCCAGTAATGACGAGACCTGCTGCAATTTGGTCTTCTAATCCTGAGCGACGAATTTCTTCCATCGCCAACTCAAATAATTCTCTAAAACGTGGCTCAACCACTTCTGACAACGTATGCCTAGACATCAGTCTTGCTGGTCGCCCACCAACGCTTGGCACTTCAATTGTGTCTTCGCTGCTCGCCATTTGGCTACTGGCACAGGCATATTGTACTTTGAGTGACTCTGCATGTGATATAGGTGTACGAAATATTTTTGCAATGTCACCGGTTACTTGGTTGCCTGCCACCGGGATAACCGCCGAATGACGCAGCGCACCATTAATATAAATAGTGATATCCATAGTACCACCACCAATATCTAACACCGCAACACCTAGCTCTTTTTCATCATCCGTCAGTACGGAGTAACACGAGGCAAGCGCAGTGAATATAAGTTGGTCAACTTCAAGCCCACAACGTTCAACACATTTTTCTATATTTTTAGCCATATCGTTGGAGCAAGTAATAATATGCGCGCGTGCTTCCATACGCACACCACTCATACCGAGTGGGTTTTTAATCCCCTCTTGCATGTCAATGCTGTACTCTTGTGGCAACGCATGCAACATTTTGCGTTCAGCTGAAATTGGTACTGAGCGAGCAATATGGATTACATTTTCAATGTCTTCATCGGTTACTTCGGTGTTGTTAATAGCGACAACACCACTTTCGTTCTGACACTGAATATGTTTGCCAGAAATACCCAAATAAACCGAGCTAATACGACAATCAGCCATCAATTCAGCTTCATCAATTGCGCGGCGAATAGACTCAGACACTAAATTTAAATCGTTAACGCCGCCTTTATCCATTCCATAAGATACTTGGCTCCCCACGCCAACAATGCTGAGCTTGTTATCTGTGGTGATTTCACCTACCGTGGCCACTACCTTCGAAGTGCCAACGTCTAATCCAATCACTAGGTTTCTTTCTGCTGACTTAGTCATGCCTTACTCTTTATTATAATTGCTGTTCTTGCATTGGCTTATAGCTCACTGCAAGGCCGGTATCGTAGCGTAAATCAATTGCATCTATCTGTGCATCAGCACGTTGTTCTATACGTGAATAAACGTCTATAAAACGCTGTACACGCTTGGCTTTATCTTTGCGTCCTAAATTTAAACGCACACCGTTATCTAACCAAAGTTGCCACGAAAACCGCTCAGATAGCGCAAGGCTAGTGAGCGTTAATGCATTGACTTTGAGCATTTCATCAAACTGTTTAAACGCTACCCATGCTTCTTTTTCACTGCCCTCTGGCCCATATAGTTGGGGTAAAGTGGCACTTAATTTATCACTTTTTGCTTCAAACGCGTCACCGCTTTGATTAATCAGCAAGTCACTATTCCAGTGAGCAACTGCTTGATGTTCTACCACGTAAACTTGAATGGTATCAGGCCATTGCTTTCTTACCGATACCGTTGCAACCCAAGGCAGCTCTTGTACTAAATGCTGAACTTGCTTTACGTTTAGCTCAAAAAAACTACTTAAATCTGCTTTTTTTATTGCCGCTGTTATTGCTTTTTCATCGGTGTACTTAGGGTTCCCCAGCACCGTTAAATGCTTAATTTGTGCATCTTTATTTTCAACTAACCAGTGCGAAACCCCACTGGTTATTTCAATTAACCCTATCACCACGGCTAGAAAAAAACTCACTCCAAAAATCAGCGACCAGTTAAGTTGCTGTTTTAGTTGCTGCGCTTTCTCTAAAAAGGGATGCATATTAAAGGGTTTGCTCCAAAATGCGAACAACTAATTGCTCAAAACTTGCCCCGTTGGCTTTTGCTGCCATTGGCACCAATGATTTTTCTGTCATGCCTGGTACTGTATTCACTTCTAGTAAGTAAAAATGTCCTTGTTCATCTTGCATCGCATCGACTCGTCCCCAGCCACTTGCACCCACTAAATCAAACGCATCAAGCGCCATCGCTTGTAATTTTTGAGTATCCGATGGTGATAAATCAGCAGGGCAATGATATTGCGTACTATTTGACTGATATTTAGCTTGGTAGTCATAAAATCCATTTGGGGTGCTCATTTCAATCACAGGTTGTACTTCATCACCCAAGACCGTAATGGTAAATTCACGACCCGTGATCCACTGCTCTACCAATACTTGGCTGTCGAACTTAAATGCATTAGTTAGCGCATCTTCAAGCTCTTCTGCAGAGCTTGCTTGCGCCATACCAATACTGGAGCCTTCGTGCGATGGCTTAACCATCACTTTTTTAAATTCATCGATAATTGCTTTAGCATCAAAGCCTTTTTTAGCATCAACCACGGCATAAGGTGCGGTGCTTAAGCCTGCCGATTTAAACAAATGCTTACAACGAATTTTATCCATTGCCAGTGCCGAACCCAGAACATTACTGCCGGTATACGGCAGGTTCATAAATTCTAAAGCACCTTGTACCGTGCCGTCTTCACCACCACGCCCATGTAAAGCAATAAAAACGCGATCAACGTTTAACGACTTTAATTCCCATAACGAACGATTTTGTGGATCAAACGCTATCGCATCAATGCCAACTTCTAACAGCGCATTTAATACCGCTTGACCAGATTTTAATGACACGTCACGCTCTGCTGAATTTCCACCTAGCAGCACCGCCACTTTACCAAACTGGGAATTTACCTGTGTCATACTTCACCTTGCTTTAATTTGTCTATCGACATATTCGTGGCTGCTAAATTTTTAACAAGCTGACCTATGTTACCCGCACCTTGTGTGAGCACTAGGTCGTTATTTTGTAGGCAGTTGGCAAGTACGCCCGCAAGCTCTGAGCTTGAGGCTACATGTAATGGCTCTTTGCCACGCTGGCGCAAACTACGGCATAAACTTTTACTATCAGCGCCAACAATCGGCTCTTCGCCTGCACTGTAAACATCGAGTAATAAAAGCTGATCAACCTCAGCCAATACCTTAACAAAATCTTCGTATAAATCGCGAGTACGCGTATAACGGTGCGGCTGATACACCATCACTAAACGCTTATCAGGCCAGCCTTCTCGTGCTGCGGTGATAGTAGCGGCCACTTCTGATGGGTGATGGCCATAGTCATCAACAAGCATCACGCTGCCGCGTTCATTTTCAAATTCACCGTAGTGCTGAAAACGACGGCCAATACCTTCAAAAGTATCTAAAGCCGCTAAAATTGCATGATTCGCAATATTTTGATCTTTAGCCACGGCAATCGCTGCGGTTGCATTAAGGGCATTATGTTTACCCGGCATATTCAGCTTGGCGGTTAAACTCTCACCTTGTTTATTAGTCACCGTAAATTGGCATGTGTTCGCTGTTTGGCTAAAGTCACTCATTCGATAATCAGCCTCGTGTGACTCACCGTAAGTGATCACCGGACGACCAAAACGGGGGATCAATTCAGCAGCAACGTCTGAATCAATGCACACCACCGCTAACCCGTAAAAAGGCAGGTTATGAATGAATTCAACATAAGTATCTTTCATTTTTTCTAAACTACCGCCGTAGGTTTCCATGTGATCTTCTTCAATATTAGTGATCACCGACACCATAGGCTGTAAATGCAAAAATGAGGCATCGCTTTCATCTGCTTCGGCGATTAAAAAGTCACTTTTACCTACCTTAGCATTGCTGCCTGCGCTGTTAAGCAAACCACCAATAATAAAGGTTGGATCGAGCCCGGCTTGTGCATAAATGCTCGCAATTAAGCTGGTTGTGGTCGTTTTACCATGGGTGCCCGCAATGGCGATACCGTGGCGAAAGCGCATCAGTTCAGCTAACATTTCTGCTCGACGAACTACCGGAATACGTGCAGCTTGCGCGGCTTGAATTTCAGGGTTTGTTTTATCTATTGCACTTGAAACCACCACCACATTAGCGTCTTTTACGTTATTTTCATGATGGCCAATAAATACTTCAGCACCGGCTTTAATTAAACGCTCAGTCATTGCGCTGTGAGCTATATCTGAACCTGTAATACGGTAACCTTCAAAAGCAAGTACTTCTGCAATGCCGCCCATGCCTGCACCGCCTATTCCTACAAAGTGAATAGTTTCAATGCGGCGCATCGCTGGGCGTGTATATTTTTCTTTTGCTAATGTCTGTTTCACTTATGTTCTCTTATTTGTTACTTGCTCACAGTGCATTGCTACGCTTGCTGTGGCATCTAAAATAGCTTGCTGTTTTGCCTTGCCTGCCATTTTAGTTATTAATAAAGGTTCGGCTAAATAGGGGCTTAAAAGTTCAACAATACTGCGCTTATTAAATTGCCCTTGTGGCATTAATAACGCCCCTTCTGCCATTACTAAATACTGTGCATTGGCTGTTTGATGGTCATCAACCGCGTGTGGAAACGGCACAAATACCGCCATTTTACCCGCTGCGGCAATTTCACTTACCGTAAGTGCACCCGCCCGACAAATCACAATATCTGCCCAGCTATAAGCGGTATCCATATCATCAATAAATTCAGCAACGGTCACTTGCTCATTGCCCATTTGTTGCTGCTGGTAACTTTCACTTACACTAGCAAGGTGCCCTTTACCGGTTTGATGCCAAATATTAATGGCACAAGTATC
This sequence comes from Pseudoalteromonas sp. BSi20311, assembly GCF_000239875.1. Taxonomy (NCBI): domain Bacteria; kingdom Pseudomonadati; phylum Pseudomonadota; class Gammaproteobacteria; order Alteromonadales; family Pseudoalteromonadaceae; genus Pseudoalteromonas; species Pseudoalteromonas sp. BSi20311. Next base: position 7,197 of record NZ_BADU01000059.1, read on the forward strand.
ATTCAAGCGCTTAAATGCTTCAGGTAGTATTTGGTTGAGCACTTGCGCACCTAACGAACCACCCACCACTAAAATATTTATAGGGCTGGTTACTTCGCGCTCAGTAATATCAATCACGCTCTGGCGCACAGGATTACCCACCAGCTCTGCTTTGCCATTGGCAAAAGCACTGGGGAAAGCCGCTAACACGCGATTAGCACATTTAGCCAACCACCTATTACTCATGCCTGCTACGGCATTTTGTTCGTGAATCACCAAAGGAATACCCAGACTTTTTGCCGCAATACCTGTTGGGCCAGTTACATACCCCCCCATTGCTAAAACGACGTCAGGGCGTTGTTGTTTTAATACCTTACGCGCTTGCAATATTGCATTAATAACCATGAATGGCGCTTTAATAAGGCGTTTTAAACCATTCCCTCGCACGCCTTTTACATCAATAAAATCAATTTCTATGTTGTGCTTGGGCACGACACTGGCTTCCATTCTATCTGGGGTGCCTATCCAGCTAACTTGCCAACCTTGCTGTTTGAGATAATCAGCAACGGCAATCCCTGGAAAAATATGTCCACCTGTGCCCCCTGCTACAACGACTATTTTTTTACTCATCGCTTAGCTCCACCTGACGTGGCTTGTTTCGTTGCCATCTTGGTCTCAAAATCTACACGTAATAAAATACCGGTTGCTATGGTCATCATTAATAAACTTGAGCCACCATAAGAAATAAACGGCAAGGTTAATCCTTTGGTTGGTAAAATACCGGCACTGGCGCCCACATTCACCATAGTTTGAAACGCAAACCAAATACCAATTGCTAAGGCTAAGTAGCCTTCATATTCTTTGCCGTTTTTAAGCGCGTTTTGGCCAATGAGTAAAGCTCTAAATACTAAAGTACCGAGTACCATTAAAATACTCAGCACCCCCATAAAACCTAACTCTTCAGCAATAACAGCAAAAATAAAGTCGGTGTGCGCTTCTGGTAAATATTGTAATTTTTGTACGCTGTTTCCTAGGCCTTGGCCAAACCAATCGCCTTGACTATAAGCCATTAGTGATTGCACTAATTGATAGCCTTTGCCAAAAGGGTCATCCCAAGGTTCTAAAAAGCCAACCACACGCGCCATACGATATGGCTCTAACACAATAAGCCCAACCACTAGCGCAATACCGGTTAAAATAAGTGCAAAAAACTGCCAAAGCTTGGCACCGGCTAAAAACAACAAACCAACCGTAGTAACAAACATCACCACCACAGTCCCTAAATCGGGCTGCATTAAAATAAGTGCTGCATAAACTGCAAATACCGCTATGGGTTTAGCAAAGCCTTTTATGTTTTCTTGAACTTCATTGCGCTTACGTACTAAGTAGCCTGCGATATAACTAAAAAAGAACAACTTAGCTAGCTCCGAGGCTTGAATATTAAACGGTCCTACGGGTATCCAGCGGGTCGAACCATTGACTTCACGTCCTACAATAAGTACCACTAATAACAGTACTAAACCGATTAGTAATAAATAGGGGTTAGCTTTTTTCCACCACGACATAGGTACTTGAGTACTAATGCAAAATAAACAAAACGATAGCCCTAAAAAAATGCCATGGCGAATAGTAAAATGATAAATATTACCAAACAGTCTATCGGCTGTCGGCATTGAGGCACTGGTTACCATCACAAAGCCCACACCAATCAGCATTAGCATGCAATAAAGCAGTGGCACATCATAAAGCTGCGCTGAAGGTTTAGGGGTGAGAGCCTCTTTAATACCAGCAAAAGCAATCATGACAGCCCCTGCAATACACATTGCACAAAATCATCGCCGCGTTGCATATAATTGTTATACATATCAATGCTGGCACAGGCAGGTGCGAGTAAAACGGTATCGCCCGATTTACTTAATTGCTTTGCAAGCGTCACAGCCTCAGACATATTATTGGTTAAATGACCTTTAGCACTCAGTGCCACTAAATCTTTGGCATCTTTACCAAAACAAATCAGCGCTTTTACATGCTTTTCAATATAAGGCTTTAACACCTCTAAATCCGCACCTTTAGCATCACCACCAGCAATAACGACTAGGTTTTCGTGCTTACCCGCTAAACTATCTATTGCCGCCACTGTTGCGCCTACGTTGGTGGCTTTAGAGTCGTTAAAGTATTTAACGCCATTAAACTCACCCACAAACTGACAACGGTGCGCTAAGCCATTAAATTGAGCTAATGCGGTTTTGTAGTGCGCCTTAGTAATTGCAAATGGACTGAGTAATGCCATCACTGCCAACGTATTTAAATAGTTATGCTTACCCACAACGGCTAAAGCACTTACTGGTAAATAAGCTTCGTCCTTTACCATAAAGTGCGCTTCGTTATTGTGCTGTGCTAAGTGGTAATTGCCTTGTGTTTCACCAAAACTCAGTTGTGGTGCTAATGTGCGACTCACAGGGTGTGTTTGCTTATCGTCAGCATTAATCACTAAGTGTTCAGCACCGTTATAAATACTTAATTTTGAATCTATGTAGGCTTGGTAACTATCATAACGATCGAGATGATCTTCTGAAATATTAAGCACGGTTGCACTGGTGGTTTTTAGGCTGCGTGTGGTATCAAGCTGAAAACTCGATAGCTCCAATACAAATACATCAAAGTCACCGTCAAGCAAATCCAGTACCGCTGTGCCAATGTTGCCACCGAGTGCCACCTTATAACCTGCGGTTTTTAATACTTCGTAGGCAAGTGTTACTACGGTTGATTTACCATTAGAGCCGGTTACAGCAACGACTGGTTTGCTATTAATGCGCGCAAATAACTCAACATCACCAATCACTTCAACGCCTGCGTTAATTGCCTTAACAATTGCTGGTGTTTTTAAGCTCAGCCCGGGACTAATAATAATCATATCGCAAGCACTGAGCGCCGCATTTTCTAAGTCACCAAAGTGAGTGTTTAATTGAGGTGCGTGCTGATTGAGCCAATCAACACCTGGCGGATTCTCTCTGCTATCGACCACATAAGGCTGTATTGATTGAGATAATAAAAAACGCACAATGCCCAGACCGGTTACACCGAGTCCGAGCACTGTTATGTGTTTATTTTTTATCTCGTTTAAATACTGCATTTATCGGATCTTTAATGTCGCAAGGCCAGCGAGTACCAGCACAATAGAAATTATCCAAAAGCGCACAATAACGCGTGGCTCCGGCCAACCTTTAAGTTCGTAATGGTGATGAATAGGCGCCATTCTAAAAATGCGTTGCCCACGTAATTTGTAAGAGCCAACTTGTAAAATTACCGATAGCGCTTCCATTACAAACACGCCCCCCATAATAATCAGTAACAGCTCTTGGCGAACAAGTACGGCAATAATCCCCAATGCACCACCCAGTGCTAATGAGCCTACATCGCCCATAAATACTTGCGCCGGATACGTGTTAAACCATAAAAAACCTAACCCAGCCCCTACAATAGCGGTACATACCACAACCAACTCACTCGCCAGTGGTAAATGCGGAATATGTAAATAAGCCGAAAAATTAATATTACCCGTTAAGTAAGCAATAATGGCCAGTGCTGCAGCCACTAAAATAGTAGGTACAATGGCTAAACCGTCTAGACCGTCGGTTAAATTAACCGCGTTTGACGTGCCCACCAACGCAAAATAGGTGATCACGATATAAAACAGCCCCAGCTGTGGCAGTACATCTTTAAAAAATGGCACTACCAGTGACGTTTCGGTTGCTTGTGTGCTGCTCATGTAAAGCGCAGTGGCTACAACCAGTGCAATTACCGATTGCCAAAAGTATTTCCACTTTGCAATAAGTCCTTTTGGATCTTTGCGGATCACCTTACGGTAATCATCAATAAAGCCCACAATACCTAATGAGCCAATTACAAATAAAGTGGCCCATACGTATTTATTAGACAAGTCTGCCCATAATAATGTGCTGGTAAAAATAGCCCCTAAAATAAGTAAGCCACCCATGGTCGGTGTACCCGATTTAGATAGGTGCGATTGCGGACCATCATCACGTACTGTTTGCCCTATTTGCATGCGTTGCAGCGCACGAATTAACTTAGGACCAAAATACAACGACATCATCAATGCAGTTAAAATACCTAAAATGGCACGCAGGGTTAAATACGAAAAAACATTAAAGCCACTATAATATTGAGTTAAATACTCAGCCAGCCAAACTAACATGATGATACTCCATTGATGGCTTGTTGCTGGCCATTAACTAAATCGGTTACTAAAAGCTCCATGCGAGAACTGCGTGATCCTTTCACGACAAGGGTAATTTTTTTATCTACTTTGCTAATGCTATTTTGAATTTGCTGCAGCATTTGCTCACGATTAGAGAAATGGCGATTTGGCAGCCCAAATACATCACTGGCACATTTACTTAATACTCCGAGTGTAAATAACTCATCAATGCCTTGCGCTAATGCGTATTCACCGACTTCTTGATGATATTTACGTGCATCTTCGCCAAGTTCACCCATATCACCGAGAGCCAAAATACGATGACCTTGAATATCACTAAGTAAATCAATCGCAGCTTTCACCGACTTTACGTTGGCATTATAGGTATCATCAATAATAGTGAGTGAATCACTGGCTTCAATTAGGTTAACCCGTCCTTTAACTTCACCCATGGTCGCTAACGCGCTGGCAATGTCCTCAAGTGACACGTCAAACTCACTGGTTAACGCCGCAGCAATAAGCGCGTTACTAATATTATGTTTACCTGGCAGTGCTAACTTAACCGGCACACTGTGTTGCTTGGTGCACAAAGTAAAGCTTGCGCGAGCTTGTGCATCTAGGCTGATGTCTTCAGCCCAAATATCGAGCTTTTCACTACTCGAAAAACATTTAATATTGCGCGTTGCTAACTTATCAAGCCAATATTGACTAAAGTCACTATCGCAATTGACGATGGCGATGCCATCCTCTTTTAATCCGTCGTAAATTTCGCCTTTTGCTTGTGCCACACCTTGCAGGCTACCAAAGCCTTCCAAGTGGGCAGCAGCAACATTACATACCACAGCTACATCCGGTTTGGTCATCGCGGTGGTGTACGCAATTTCACCTATGTGGTTAGCGCCTAATTCAATAACCGCAAAGCGATGTTGTGGCTCTAATCTGAGTAAAGTTAACGGTACGCCAATGTCGTTATTAAAATTACCTTTAGTGGCTAATACATCCCCTTTACTTGATAAAATAGCGGCACACATTTCTTTAACTGTGGTTTTACCTACGCTGCCAGTAATAGCGATAGTTTTAGGTGCAACTTGCGCCATCACTGCTGTACCAATTGTGCCTAATGCAATACGGGTATCGGCAACTACAAATTGAGCAATATCGGTATCAACAGCGTGATCGACAATCACGCCTATAGCGCCTTTTTGTTTTGCTTGTTCAATAAATTTATGACCATCAAAATTTGGGCCCTTAAGCGCCAAAAACACTTCACCATCACACAAAGTACGGGTATCGGTGTTTATATTTATCACCTTGCGATTATCACCTTGATAATCGGTTGCTAGCACATTAGCTAGCCAATCAAAATCCATTGGGATCATGCTTGAGACCCTCTTACTGCTTTTTTTAATTGTTGTTGTACAAATTGGCGGTCGCAAAAATCGATGCGTGTATCGCCTATAATTTGATAGTCTTCATGCCCTTTACCGGCAATTAAAATAACCTCACCGGCTTTTGCGTTATCTATAGCAAATTGTATCGCGGCACCGCGATCGGCCTCTAAATGAGCGTTTTCTGGATGCTCTAATCCCGCAGCTACATCATTAATAATGTCATTAGGGTCTTCAGAGCGTGGGTTATCACTGGTAATGATCACTTTGTCTGCAAACTGCTCAGCAGCTTGTGCCATTAGTACACGCTTTCCTTTATCTCTGTCACCGCCACAACCAAACACACAACTCACGCCACCTGGTACATGTTGCTGCAGCGCTTGTAAGGCTAAAGCCAACGCATCTGGCGTATGCGCGTAATCAACAACGCAAGTAGGCATACTTGGCGCTGTAAATGCTTGCATCCTACCGGCTACCGGCTGTAAATACTCACATCCTGCTACTAACTGTGTTAATGGATAGCCTAGCGCTAATAGCGTTGCTAACGCAGCCGTTAGATTATAAAGGTTAAATTCACCAAACAGCGGTGATTTTATGGCAACATCACCCCAGCTAGTAGTTAATTGCGCCGAAATACCGGTTGCTGAATACTGAACATCTGAAAAATATACAAACTGTGCATTTTTAGGGGCTAAGTTTTTACGGCCATAACAAATAAGACTATTAAAGCTGTATTTTTCAATCCATTGTTCTGCTTGTCCGTCATCCTGATTAAGAATGACATGATCAGCATCAAAATCACGAAACAGCATCAATTTAGCATCACCATAGCTTTGCATATCGCCATGGTAATCTAAGTGATCGCGCGACAAGTTAGTAAACACAGCCGCTTTAAAATGACACTGATCAACACGGTGCTGTACCAAACCATGCGATGACACTTCCATAGCAACCAATTGGTGTTGCTCATTTTTTAAGTCGCTTAAAATACGCTGTAAATCGACTGCTGAAGGCGTAGTATTTTGCAGTGGTGTTAAGTTATCTGGATGGCCGTAGCCTAAGGTGCCAATAATAGCGGCTTGGGTATGACAAAATTGCGCTAAATGAGCAATCATTGCTGTGGTAGTCGATTTACCATTGGTGCCCGTTACGCCAACTAAATCTAAGTGCTTGCTCGGTTGTTGGTAAAATTGACTCGCCAATACAGGCAGTTTCTTATTCAATTCTGAGACTAAATAAAGCGGCTCAAAATCACTTTCAAATTCACACAGTCTGTCGGCAATAATTGCACTAGCACCATTTTCAATTGCTTTACTAATAAAGTGCCCACCATCTAACTGGTGCCCTTTTATCGCCACAAACACATCACCTGGTTTTACATCGCGGCTATCTAAACGCAGCTCGTTTACCATTAAACGTGCTGCATCTATTTCTAAATGTTTTAAAATTGTGTGTAAATCACGCACCATCATCTTTGCCCTTCACGTATGCCACCGAGTCTTTGTCTGGGGCAACGTTTAAAATTCTTAATGAATTAGAGATTATTTCTGCAAACGCTGGACCTGCCGTTGCGCCGCCATAATAAACATCTCCACCGGGCTCGTTGATTAATACCACAACGGCTAATCGCGGGTTACTCGCAGGGGCAACACCCGCAAAATAACCCACATATTCGTCACCATAGCCCCCTGCAGCGGCTTTTTTAGAGGTGCCTGTTTTACCAGCAGCGCGGTAACCATCCACTTTAACGCGGCGTGCGGTACCGCCTTCTTCAAATACGCTTTCCATCATATGTACAACGGCTTCAACATCTTCTTGTTGAAAGATACGCTCACCTTCAGGTATAGAATCTTGCTTTAGTACAGTAAGCGGACGATTAACTCCGCCTGCCCCTAACATGGCGTAAAAACGTGCCATTTGCGCGGTACTCACGGCAATATTGTAACCAAACGAGAGCGCTGCAATTTCATGATCTGACCAACGGCGGTTAGGGTAAAATAGGCCACTACTTTCGCCTACCATGCCAGTACCACTATCACTGCCAAACCCCACTTTTTGATACAAGCCCACAAAGTACTCTTTGGGTACTGTTTGGCTTATTTTGGTTACTCCCATATTACTGGAGTATTTTAAAATTTCGCGCAGCGTCATTTCGCCATGATTACGGGTATTTTGTACTAAGCTGCCCCCTAAGCGCATCCAGCCTGGGTAGGTATCAACTTTGTCATCCGGTTGGATTGTGCCGTAGTCTAATCCAGCTAAAATGGCTAGAGGCTTAACAGTTGAGCCGGGTTCAAACAAATCGGTAATAGCGCGGTTACGACGTTTATGAGGAGCCGCCCCGCTTAAGTTGTTAGGATTAAATGATGGGCTATTGACCATGGCCAAGACTTCACCGGTTTTAACATCTACTACCATGGCAGAACCTGAAGTCGCTTTATAAGTTAATACCGCTGATTTAACTGCTTTATAGGCAATGGCTTGAATTCGCTGATCAATACTTAGTTGAATGCTTTCAGGCTCTACTCGCTCGCGCTCATCAAGTACTTCAACTTCACGTCCTTGCGCATCTTTGCGAATGGTACGGCGACCTTCTTCACCGGTTAACGCATTTTCATAAAGCTTTTCTATGCCCTCAATGCCTTTACCATCAATATTGGTAAACCCAATAACATGTGCGCTTACTTCACCGGCGGGATAATAACGTTTTGATTCATCTAATAAATGAATACCAGGTAGGCGTAAATCACCGATGTAATTAGCCACGGCGGGAGTCACTTGGCGTTTTAAATACACAAAGCGACGAGTAGGATCATCAAGTAATCGCGTGTTAATTTTACTAGGCTCAATGCGCAACACATCAGCCAATTCACGCCAGCGTAAATCATTTTTATAATACAGGGCGGTACGCTTATTTAACTCAGCAACATTTTCACGAAGCGTTTGCTGATCTTCACCGTTTTTGCGTGCTTGCCTAAGTACTTTACTAACCAGTGATTTATGCAGGGCTTTAGGATCTGCATACACACTGACTACAGGCACACTAACAGCTAACTCTTTACCGTTACGATCGAAGATCATACCGCGTTGCACATGCAATTTTTCAACACGTACTGTACGCTTGTCACTTTCAGAGCGCGCTTTATCGGGTTCAATTACTTGCAAATATGCGGCGCGCGATACCAAAGTCACAAACACTAAAAAAATCACCGCGCACACTAAAATAAAGCGCCATGCTATTAGGTTATTGACTGGTTTTTTGCCTCGCATTCTCATTGTAATATAATTACCTGCTCATCTTGGCTGGTTGGCCGCTTCATTTCGAGTTGTGACGTTGCCACTTCTTCAATGCGCGCATGTTGTGAATAAAACTCTTCTTCCACTAAAAAATAACGCCATTCTAAATCCAATTCGTCACGCTCTTGGAGCAACGAATCTTGCTCAATTAATTGCGCTCGAGAGAGATGAGTTACTTGCACCACACTCAAGCTTGATGCGAATATCACAACCAACAAGGCCAAGGTGATCTTGTTCGCACCTAGGCCTTTAATTATTTCAAGAAATAAATTGGGTTGGCGATAGCTCGCTTTTTTACTCATCCCAACCTCTGTGCGATCCTTAGCACTGAGCTGCGAGAGCGTGGATTACGCGCCACTTCATCAGCACTTGGTTTAATAGCTTTACCCACTGCTTTTAACGTCAGATTTTTATTTATTTGTGCGTCGGTTAAAGGCAGACCTCTGGGTATCGCTTCTCCCTTACTCTGTTTTTTAATAAATTGTTTAACAATGCGATCTTCTAAAGAATGAAACGAAATAACCACTAAGCGACCACCCGGCTTAAGAACTTTAATCGCCGCTTGTAATGCCGTTTGAATTTCCTCTAATTCGCTATTGATATAAATACGAATAGCCTGAAAAGTCCGCGTTGCAGGGTGTTTAAACTTATCTTTCACCGGTACGGCTTCATCGACTAAATCAGCGAGCTGCTTAGTGGTAGTGATTGGCGTGTGTTCACGCACTTCTAAAATTTTGTGCGCAATGCGCTTACCAAATTTTTCTTCACCTAGCTTTTTGATCACATGAGTAATGTCATCTAATTCAGCCTCAGCTAACCACTGCGCTGCGCTGCGACCTGTACTTGGATCCATTCTCATATCGAGCGGACCATCTTTCATAAAGCTAAAGCCACGCGCTGCGTCATCTAGCTGCGGCGACGACACACCAATATCAAGTAAAATGCCATCAACCTGACCAATTAGATCGTTTTGCTCAGCAACTTCGTATAACTTTGAAAAACGAGAATGAGCAATTGAAAAACGTGGATCATCAGCAAACTTTTCAGCAGACTTTATCGCTTGTGGATCTTGGTCAATGGCCTGCAAACGACCGCTTTCACCTAAGCGCGCTAATATTTGCCCTGAATGTCCGCCACGTCCAAAGGTACCATCCATGTATATGCCGTCTGGCTTAATTGCAAGTGCATCTATGGTTTCGTCCATTAATACGGATACGTGTTCAAATTGCGCTGTCATTAGCTGTTATTTGCCTTTTATTTTGCTGCTAGAGGGTGAAGTTATCTAAATCGTCATTCGGTTCAAAATCACCGAGCCTTTCAAGCTCAGTGTCTTGGCGCATCTGCTCGTGCCAACGCGCCTCATCCCAAATTTCAAATTTATTCATTAAACCCACCAGCATAATTTTTTTGCCAAGTTCTGCATGTGAGCGCAATGAAGGCGCCAACAAAATTCGACCGTTTTTATCAAGCTGATACTCTGTCGCATTACCTAACAACATACGTTGCATCCGTCGTGCTCTAGGATTCATATTAGATATTTTTGCTAAACGGCTTTCTATTTCTAACCATTCAGCAAGAGGGTATAACCAAAGGCAAGGCTCATTGAGTGCAACGGTGCAAATTACCGTTCCCTGATCTTCAGACAATAGCGTATCTCGGTACTTTGTTGGTACCGCAAAACGTCCTTTATCATCCAAACTCAGTGAACTTGCGCCACGAAACATAAAAAGCCTATTGTAAATTTATTTTAATCAACTTTTTGATTAACCCGATCCAGTTTGATCCACTAAACACCACTTTTTACCACAGTGCTCCAGTTTAGGACTTGACAAGCCTTTTTGTCAAGTAAGTCACCCAGCTTTAGCACCCCGCGAAGCCTGAAAAAATAAGGCTCCGATTAAAGCGGTTGAATTGTTTAATAAAAAATCTGATCAGCCAGTAAAAAATTTTTTATCGTTCTTTTTATTAGCTTGTTGGCATTATTTGCTTAATGAATAAACAGTGAATAATTACAATTTATTTGAGCCCTGCTGACCTTTGTGAATTAGAGTCTGTTCAAACTAGATGCGGTTTAATCGTGTCGCGAGGTTTGTAACCGAGTGGACAAAGAAAAAAATCAATCTCGAATGCTCAACACGTCCTAGTTTGTAAAAATTACAAACTATTGTCGCAATAGTTACAGTTATAAACCCACTCAAAATTCGTAAATAAAATACAATTCATATAAAACAACAGGTTAAAGACTGGTTTAATCATTGCATCTAAATAATTACTTTAAAAAACTATTAAGGATTGATTATGGCTACGGCAACGAAGAGCAAAACTCCTATTGATGCAAAACAAGAGATTGAAGCACCGCTAACAGATAAAGCGACATCAGCAGCGCATGACGCAGTTGATGCATTATCAAGCAAAGCGGCGGCGGCAGAAAGTGGCGTTCGTAAAGGCGCAAGCAGCTCAGCTGAAACGCTTAATGAAAAGCAGTTAGCCGCTCGTGAGAAACTAGCAGAGTGTTCGTCTAAAACGCGTCAACTCGCATCAGAAAACCCATTAGCAACGGCGGGTCTGGCGTTTGCTGCTGGTATGTTAGTTACAGCACTGTTTCGTCGTAAGTAATACTAATGCAAAACCAACACTCAACACCAAGTGAATCACAAGGGACAGATTCGCCGTCATCGGCAAAACACGCCGATGACTGGCAAGATCACGTTGCTAAGCTTGCTGACTATGCAGCGCAGCTCAAGGATGATTATCATCAACAAGGAAAGTTGACACATCAGCTGGCAATAGCAGAGTGGAAGCTATCGCTAAGATCCTTAGCACTGATCACCATTCTACTAGGATGTTTTGCCAGTGGCTTGGTGTTACTGTGGGTGGGGTTTTTAGGTATTGTAGGCTTTGCCACCTTTGATCTGTTTAGCTCTATCTGGCTGAGCATTGCAATGGTGATCAGCCTACAAATTTTATGCTTAGTTTGGCTGTGGCGAAACGCCGTTTATCTAAGCAAAAAAATTGGCTTTACTAAAACGCTAAATAGCCTAAGGCAACTGCTTAAATTATAAGGCACACACTATTATGTTAATCAATTATTTGATCAACTCACCGAACGCTCGCGTGCAGCAGCTAGATAAAGAAGTTGTTATGCGATCAGAACTAAAACGTCAGCATCTTGCAGCTATAAAATACAGAGCCAAACGCTTTGCAGCAACAAAAGTGGGGCTCGCCAGTGCGTTTGCAGCTGGCGCTGTAGTTGAGTCTGCTAAAGGTGATGCAAACACGATAAAAAAATACACTTGGTTATTAAAGCTACTTGCTTAAAAGTCATTCGCGCATCGATTTATCACGACAATGAGCCAAAAAAACCATTTTGATAATCGCTAACCGCTTGGCGAATTTCAGCTTCAGTGGTCATTACAAAAGGTCCCATATGCGCAATTGGCTGGTTAAGTGGATCGCCTGCTAAAATAAGAACCCCCGCCGCTTTCTGTGCCTGTAATGCAATGTCACTCAATGGTTCTAATATAAGTAACTTACCCGCATTAAACACGTCACCTGTCTGAGATATTAATGAGCCTGTATAAATATAAATCATTACTTTTTGCTGTTTTAAAGCCGGTAAATTAAGCCCTTCACCCGCAGGCAAAACTACATCGGCTATAGCGCCATTAGCAGCTAAATTTTGTAAGCTTGCAGCCAATTGGTGTGATTCAAATTGCCATGTCCCTGCTAGCGCTTTAAGACTAATACCTTGTTGATTAGTAAAACTCGGTACTGGTTGCTCTGTGGTATCTTGGTATTGAGGCTCACGCATTTTTTGAGCACTTGGCATATTGAGCCAAATTTGAAAGCCATGTAAGCCTTGTTCAGCATCGGCAAGGGGCATTTCACTGTGCATAACACCGCTACCGGTACTCATCCATTGTACGTCACCCGCACGAATCGCCTTTTTGTTACCCATTTGGTCTTGATGTTCAAACCCGCCTTTTAAAATATAGGTAAAGGTTTCGATCCCCCTATGAGGATGAGGAGGAAAGCCACCAATATAATCACTTTCATCGTCAGATTTAAGCTCATCTATCATTAAAAATGGATCTAAATATTTACCATCAAATCCTGGAATACGACGAATATTAACACCATCCCCATCTTGGGTAGCATAAGCAGTTAGTACTTTGGTTATTTTCATTTTTTGCCTAAAATAGGTTAAGTAAAAGTATAAAATATTAATTTATAATTACAATTAGACCCGAAAATTAATTAATAAATTTCAGTTATATACAATAAAAGTAAATTTAATATTTGCGATATAATTTTAGTACATTAAAGGTTATTTATAGTATAATTATTGGCCATAGCTTCACCCCATACTTATTTGGATACGATTATTTTTACTGCATCATTAAAACATCAGCTTTATCGCCTACTTATGCTAATTTGCATGCCTGTAGCTGCTGTCATTTTAGTAACCTTGTGGTTTAGTCGTGACGCGGCTATTAAAGAGCACGAGAAAAAAGTGCGCTCTATCACTGAGCACCTAATTATCAAGCAGCAAAGCATGATTAATGATGTAGAGCATATTACTGAGTTTTTAGCAAAAAAGCAGAAAGACATTAAGTCTTTATCTTCTCGCTGCCCTTCGTATTTTTTAGATGTTAAGGCACTCAATGGCAATATCGCGAATATTGGTTTAGTAAACAAAGACGGCGATTTAATTTGTTCCTCAAATAATGGCGCCCCTGATATCAACGTTAGTGATCGTCCCTACTTTAAAAACGCACTCGCCAGTAAAGAGTTTAGTATTGGCCATTTCCAGCACGATCGCAGCCTTGAAGCCCAGAGCATTAACTTTGCTTCCCCTATTCTCAATGAAAACAATGATATTGAAGGCGTGATAGTAACTGTAATTGCTTTAGACTGGTGGAGCTCGGCACTTAATAGCTTGAATTTACCGACAGAAGTTCGAGTCGCCATCACTGACTCTAATAATCTTATTTTAGCCAACTCCCCTTTTTCAGCCGATAGATTAGGTTATAAATTGGAAGAGTTTGATTTAGAACATAATTTACAAGCAGGTGTCATTTTTAAAGGAAAAGATGGTATCCGTAGAGTTTTTCATCAAACGACTCTCTATCGAGATGGCAATGACAATAAGCTCTCTATTTATATTACTCAACCAATAGATAAAACACTTGAGCGGATAGATATTAACTTTGTAAAAATGGTTTTAGGATTTTTAATGACCATTCTTCTTTTAGCTGTATTAGCTAGACGACTGGTCAATAAAAGCATTTTAAATCCGATTAAAAGTCTAACGCAGGCGGTTAACCGCTTAGCGGCCGGTAATATGCCTCATGACGATGAGCAGCCCAATAGTCCTGAGCTAAATAGACTTTACCATCGTTTTAAATACATGGCCGAAACTCGCTTAACGGCTGAAGCATCCCTTAAACATAAGCATGACGAGCTCAATAGCCTGCTTAATGCATTACCCGATGCTTTTTTACGCGTAGATGTCAATGGCAATATTCTTGATACCGGTGGACGTACTAAATCGTTAAATTATAGCCATTCAACACCCCCTAAAAAATTATCGTGTTTATTCTCTGATGCTAATTTAAAACAAGTGCAAGGGTACTTAATACCCCTGAACGCTCCGGTAACTATTGAGCTTGAACAAGAACAAGACAATCAGTTTTATGAAGCTAAAATTAGCCCAATGAAAAAAGCCGATGAGTTTATTATCGTTATTAGTAACATCACACAACGAAAGCAAAATCAAGAATCGTTGCATTTAGCGTCATTAGTTTACAACAACAGCAGTGAAGGTATGGCAATCACAGATGAAAATGGCGTTATTTATGATGTGAACCCTGCATTTTGTGAAACAACTTTGTATTCTCGAAAAGAAGTACTCAATAAAACGGTGGGTATTTTATCATCGGGTAAACACGATAAGCAGTTTTATAATTACATGTGGCAGTCAATAAATAAAACAGGCCGCTGGCAAGGTGAAATAACCAATCGTCGTAAAAATGGCGAGCTGTATGTTGAATGGTTAACCATCGATACTATTTACGATAAAAATAAAGTCCCGACTAGTCGTATTGCTATTTTTACCGACCTAACCGAGAAAAAACAAGCAGATGAATTAATTTGGCGACAAGCGCACTTTGATCATTTAACCGATTTGCCTAATCGATTAGAACTAAAAGAGCGCTTAAACCAACGATTCGCAAACCTTACCAATGCAGATCAAAAACTGGTCATTATGCTATTAGATATTGATCATTTTAAAGATATTAACGATACATTGGGCCACCATTACGGCGATAGATTACTTAAGTTAGTGTCGGAGCGAATTGTGCAAACGGCCAAAGAGGCTGACTTTGTAGCACGAATTGGCGGAGACGAGTTTGTTGTTGTATTTAGTGATTTACATGGCAGCGATAACATCAAAAAAATAGCAAAATCACTGCTACTTAGCCTTGCCTCCACTATTTTTATTGAAGATGAAAAAGTGTATATCAGTGCCAGTATTGGTATTGCCTGCGCGCCAGATGATGGCCAAAATCCAGAGCAATTACTTAAAGCCGCTGACCAAGCTATGTATAAAGCAAAAAATAGCGGCCGCAATGGCTTTGAGTTCTTCTCACATGATATGCGTGAAGATGCAAACGCAAGAATGCAACTACTCAAAGATCTTCGCTCAGCTATAGAGCTAGAGCAATTTGAGTTATATTATCAGCCTATCGTATCGCTTGATGATTTACACGTTCATAAAGCTGAGGGGCTTATTCGATGGCAACACCCAGAAAAAGGCCTGATCAGCCCCGCTGACTTTATTCCCTTAGCTGAAGAAACTAGACAAATAAATGCGCTCGGTCAATTTGTATTTACTGAAGCACTACAAACACTTAATGATATTAAAAAACACATTCAAGATGAATTTCAAATAAGCATTAACGTATCGCCGGTGCAGCTCGCAACCACAGACAGTGGTATAGACGATTGGTATGGCATGCTTGAGACAGCAAATTTACCTGCATCGAGTATTGTGGCAGAAATTACCGAAGGCTTGATGGTTAATCCTGAAGAACTGACCCAAAGCCGCCTAAAAGCCTTGGTTAAGTCAGGGATGCAATTGGCCCTTGATGACTTTGGCACCGGTTACTCATCGCTTGCTTACTTACAAGAAATGGATACCGACTACCTAAAAATCGATAAACGCTTTGTTGATAATATTCAAAAAAACAGCCAAGAGCTGGCCTTATGTGAAGCAATTATTATGATGGCTCACCAGCTTGGTTTAAAAGTGATTGCCGAAGGCATAGAAACAAAATTACAAATGGATTTATTACTTGAGGCCGGTTGTGATTATGGCCAAGGCTATTTGTTTTCAAAGCCGCTGCACAAAGCCTCGTTTATGCAGCTGATAACAACAAATCAAGTAATTAGTTTGAAATAAAAGTCATTTAGCCCTAATACTGGTTATTTTGTGTCGAGGTGGTCTGCTACATACGCACCTCGCTGCCCTCTTTTTTCATCTGGTCCAATGGTGCTGTCTTGAGCGGTTTGCTGCTCTAACGCAGCATTGATTGTGGCTCCCAAAATAATGATATAAGCGCTAATAAATAGCCACATAAGCATAATAACCACTCCACCTAAAGAGCCATATGTTTCGTTGTAACTAGCAAAATGAGATACATAAAATGAAAAGCCAAAAGATGCCACAATCCATAATACGGTGGCGGTGAATGAGCCCACGGTAACCCAGCGCCATTTAGCTGCTTTTCTGTGAGGCGCATAACGGTATAAAATTAATAATGCAAAGTTAAAGGTCAATGCCAGCAACGGCCATGATATAAGCATGATTAAAAAATCAATACTCTCTTTAATTCCGAGTAAATTAAGCGCTAGCGGTAATATACCTATAATTACCAGTGCTATTACAGCCACCACAATTGCACCCACTGAAAATAACAAACGCACAAGTTGCGCCTTTAAAAATGAGCGTTTTTCGTATTCGTGATAACTAATATTACATGCTGTGATCAACGCTTGGCTGCCCTTAGAGCTACTCCAGATAGTTAACAGTAAAGTACCCAGCGCACTAAGGCTTAAACTAGTTTGTGACTTTTGCGCAAGACTTGAAACTTGAGATAAAATAATTTCTTGAGTGCTTTGTGGTAATAACGCCATAAACTGACTTAAATACACACTAATATCATTCGGTGATGCAAAATAAGCATACACAGACACCAATGCCGCAATGGCGGGAAAAATAGCCAGTAACGCATAAAATGCCACGCCAGCCGCCACTAAAGATAAATTATCACGGCTCATTTGTTTTACTATTCGCCTTGTAATATCCCACCAGCCACGCAGAGGGATATGGTTAGGCTGCTTGGCTCTTTGGCCACGCTTAAAGTCACTCATAGTTAACTCCCTTTTTCTAATTAAGTAGCAAAATGTTTGCCAAACAAATACTGCTTGGTATTAGGGTCTGTTGACCTTTCAAGGTTTAATTTGCAGCAGTCTGTTTGGTATTTAGGCAAGGCAGCGCCTATGTGGTGTGGTATTCCCCATAAATAGGCGATAACGTAGCATTAATGCCAAACAGGCGCTGCCCGAAGGGTTCTGCCTAGGGGCAATTAACTCTTTGTTAATGTAGGTAAGGGGCGTGAGCAGGACGCGGAAGCTTTGCTCGGTTTTTACTTAGCCCACTAGGTTACAAACCTCGCGCCGCGATTAAATTGCCCCTAATTTGAACAAATATTAATCCGCAAAGGTTCAACAGACCCTAGACTTGCTGCTATTGTTTAACACAGACCCTAATTACTTCGACCTAACACGGATGACCTCTATGCTCAGTGCTTTAATTGCAACACTCGCTAATAACACATCAATTCCAGCAATCGACACCGTTAAGCCAAACTCTATTTCCTGGAGCTTTTTAAAAGATCAAAGCGTGCAATTACTACACACATTCATGCAATTACTGCCCACTTTATTATTAGGGATTGTTATTTTGGTGATTAGTTATTTAATTGCCACACCATTATCACGCTTGTTAATAAAGCCTGTTACTTACATGACCAAGAGTAAATTAGTACACCTAGTTGCTAGGCGAGGTATTAGCACCTTAATTATTTTAC
Source organism: Pseudoalteromonas sp. BSi20311 (assembly GCF_000239875.1). Classification (NCBI taxonomy): domain Bacteria; kingdom Pseudomonadati; phylum Pseudomonadota; class Gammaproteobacteria; order Alteromonadales; family Pseudoalteromonadaceae; genus Pseudoalteromonas; species Pseudoalteromonas sp. BSi20311. The sequence goes on from NZ_BADU01000059.1 coordinate 25,235, forward strand.
TCGGGTTTTATCTATTTTTACGCTTGGCAGGACTCACCGAATTCGCGGTCGCAATTATGAGTGGCACCGGATTAATTGGGCTTATTTTAGGCTTTGCCTTTCGGGATATTGCTGAGAACTTTATTGCCAGTTTACTTTTAAGTGTACAGCGTCCATTTAAAATAGATGATGTAATAGAAGTTGATGGCAGAATTGGTATTGTTAAAAAAGTAACTGCACGGGCAACCACTTTAGTTGACTACGATGGCAATCATATTCAAATACCCAATGCGACTGTGTATAAAAATACCATTAAAAACTTAACCGCTAATCCAAAAATGCGCGGTCATTTTTCAATCGGTATTGGCTACGATAATGACATTCGCGACGCACAAAGTTTGGCAATTAGTATAATATCGCAGCAAACCTCTGTGCTTAGCGATCCACCTCCCCAAGTATTGATTGATAACTTAGGCTCCGCCACTATTAACTTTACCGTTTACTTTTGGGTCAACGGCGAACAATACAGCACGGTAAAAGTATCCTCACAGCTTATGCGAGAGTTAATCAATAGTTTTACGCAACATAATATAAGCATGCCTGACAATGCCAGAGAGCGTATATTGCTCAATAGCCAAGGTGAAGATATTTATCCCATAGCAAGCGAAGCTAAAACAGAGACAACAGAGACAACAGAGACAACAGAAGAAATTAACGAGCAATCACATATTCAAAAACATAAAACCACAGAGCACGAACACAGTATTGATGATGTAAGTAGTGATACGGATGATATTCGCGAGCAAGCCGATGAATCACGCGATCCGGAGCAAGGAAAAAATATTATATAGAGAGGTTCGAGGTTCGAGGTTCGAGGTTCGAGGTTCGAGGTTCGAGGTTCGAGGTTCGAGGTTCGAGGTTCGAGGTTCGAGGTTCGAGGTTCGAGGTTCGAGGTTCGAGGTTCGAGGTTCGAGGTTCGAGAAATTTAAAAGCCTTGCGGTTAACATTACAAGGTTTTTATGCCTGAAGGCGATAGTTAGTCTCGCGTCGAGTTTAGGTTTTAAGCCCGCAACCCGAAGCTCGCCGCCCGCAACCTGACAGCTTATTCCAAACAACAAAAAGCCCGCAGCGTTAACTGCGGGCTTTTTTTATTGAATGAGTGAGTCAGCCGGTAAGCCGGGTTCTGTCCTTTCCGAAGAAAGTGATAATCATTCGTCTAGGCCATAAATCGCTCTATGGCTCAAGCAACCTACCCGGTTCCAACGTGGGCCACGCCATAAGGAACCCTATTTGGTCTTGCTCCGAGTGGAGTTTACCTTGCAACCGACTATTACTAGCGGTCCGGTGCGCTCTTACCGCACCCTTTCACCCTTACCAATCCGAAGATTGGCGGTCTTCTCTCTGCTGCACTTGTCGTGGGCTCACGCCCCCCAGCCGTTAACTGGCACTCTGCCCTGTGGAGCCCGGACTTTCCTCCCCCTGCGCATTTTCGTTGCAGGCAGCGATTATCTTGGCTAACTCGGCGCGCAGTATACATGAGAGCACCACACTACGCAGTAAACATTTACTGTTTTTCTTCAATAATTGTTTTATACAGCGCGTTTTTCTTCATACCAAAGTAATCGGCCACCACGCCACAGGCTTTTTTCATTGGCATTTCGTTTTCAAGTAGCGCTAACATTTTGCGTGCCTCTGGCGGAATATCGTCAACTACCTTAGGTTTACCCGGCAGCATGAGTACTATTTCACCGCGCTGTTTAGTAGGATCGTCAGTTAAAAACTGCTTTAACTCAGTCACTGTGCCATTAAAAAAGGTTTCAAATGTTTTAGTGAGCTCTTTGGCAAATACCACCTGCTGCTCACTACCTAGCGCTGCTTCTAAATCGTCAAGGCTTGCCATAATACGGTGGGTACTTTCATACATAATACTGGTAATACTTGAGTTAACCGCATCTATAAAAAAGTCTTGGCGCGCTTTACTTTTAGCAGGTGTAAAACCAATAAATTGAAAACGGTCAGTAGGTAACCCAGAACAACATACCGCCGTAATAGCAGCACATGCACCAGGCACGGGTGTTACACTTGCGCCCTGCTCACGACATAAATTAACCACCGCATAACCAGGATCACTGATCAGGGGTGTGCCTGCATCAGAAACTAATGCAATATTTAACCCTTGATTAAGTTGGTCGATAATTTGCTGCGCTTTTTGCTTTTCATTATGGTCATGTAACGCAAAGGTTTTAGCCTTAATACCAAAGTGGCTAAGTAGCTTACCAGTATGGCGAGTGTCTTCAGCCGCGATTAAGTCAACCTGCGATAATGTCGCGATTGCACGCTGACTTAAGTCGTCATAATTGCCGATTGGGGTGGCAACAACGTAAAGAGTGCCAATTTTCTGTGAATTCTCCTCATTTAACATTGAGGTCTCCTGCGTCAGTCAGTAATATAAGCAAATCGCGTTAACGTATGGGAAATCATTGTGCGACTTAAACTAGTTAGTCTATTAATTATATTGTCAGGGTTATCGGCGTGTAGCACAACCGAAAAACCAACTAAAACCAGCGATAACTTAAGTAACAGTGCCAATACGCTGAAAAATGAAGCACTGAATGCGCAATCTATTTACCAATTAGCGCAAAACCGCTATGGCGCTGATAAAATCCAGCTACTTTATAGTGCTCGTGATAGCGCCATTACGGAAGAAAACTGGCCACTACTCGAAAAAATATGCACTGAACTTGCACTTACCGCCAGTGTTGATCAAATTCAAAATCGTTTATACATTGCCTTTGCGCAAAAAGAGCAAAATAAAAATCAGCAAGCACTTGAGGTACTAAACACGCTTGAGGGGCAACTTAAGCAACCTGAGCATTTTGCTTGGCACCAATTTTTAACTGCCAGCATTTTTGCGTCGCAAGACTTACCAAAACGTGCAGCTCCTTACTTTTTTGCTGCCTCTGAATCGGTAGCAAAAAATAATATTTCTATCCCTAAACTTAATGACGCACTTTGGCATAATTTAAAGCAGCTTTCTTCGTATGCATTAGAGCGATTTAACCGCGGCTCGGTTATTCAACAAGGCTGGGTTAACTTAGCTTTGTATCATCAGGTTTATGCCAACAGCTCTGTTGATTTAGACCAAGCGATTAATAATTGGCGCCGCCGTTACCTTGGGCACCCTGGTACCAATATTCTACCAAAACAAGATACTTACGCCAATGAATTAGCACCACTAAATATTGAACGCTTAGTTGTGCTATTACCTCAGTCAGGTGCTAACAAGCGCTTAGGGGATGCATTAAAAGCCGGCATACTGGCTGCACTTGATAAAAAAGAGATTAGCGAAACGCTGTTTATTGATGAAAATACCGAAACCGAAGCGTTGAGCGCACAGATTTCGCAATTACAACCAGACTTTGTTATTGGCCCGCTATTAAAAGCCAATATTGATAAGCTCGCTAAGACCAATACATTACTCGATATACCCACATTACATTTAAATACCTTTGATGGCGAACGAACCTCTCTGCAACACTACTTTTTTGCGCTTAATCCAGAGCATGAAGTACAACAAACCCTAGAGCATTTTTTAGCGCAAGGTTATCAAAAACCTATGTTGCTAGCGCCAAATAATACCAATGGTCAGCGCTTAATTGACTACTTTAACCTGCAATGGCAACGCTATAGTGAAACAACCACACAAGTTGGCTTTTACAACGATAATAAAGATATGCCCAATACCATTACCAGCTTGCTAGAAGTTGATAAATCAAAAGAGCGTATTAAATCGGTTAAAACACTCTTTAATAAAGAAGTAGAAAGTGAAACCCGCTCACGTGGCGATATTGATGCAATTTACATATTAGGTGACGCCATAGAGACCCGATTAATTAAGCCTTACCTAGATGTTAACGTAAGCACCTTTGCCGACAGAATCCCTATTTACGCCAGCTCTAAAAGTCATAGTAAGCAAATAGATACCACTGACAAAGGCGATTTAGACGGGCTCTATTTTACCGAACTTCCTTGGATGTTAGACTCACAAATTACGCAGCATAATCTTCGTCAGCAATATAATGATTTATGGCCTGAACAGGCTGATATTAGCCAACGTTTATTTGCCATGGCTTACGATGCCGTCGCCATGCTGAATGATATTAGGCAGCTGAGCATTACACCCGATAAATACTTTTCAGGCTTAAGCGGTAAATTGTCCATTAATAGTGCCGGTGATATTGAACGTTCACTGCAATGGGCGCAGTACAGCAATCGCCGTATAAAACCTGTGGAATTAAAAACACAACGCCCTGTGCCGCTATTTATGCAGTCGGCAAACGATGGCATAACCATTATTAACTAAGGGGTTAGCATGTCGTGGTTTAAACAGCTGTGGCAAAATAGTCGTGAAAAAGGCCAGTATTATGAGCGCCAAGCGCAAAAGTATTTAGAAGCGCAAGGTTTAAAAGCGATTGAGCGGAATTACTACTGCCCCTACGGCGAACTTGATGTCATTATGAAAGACGGTGACACCTTAGTGTTTGTTGAAGTTAAGTTTCGTAAAAATAACATAAAAGGCGGCGCTAATTATGCGCTAAGCCCGCAAAAGCAAGCTAAGTTAAAGCGCACTATTTATCATTACCTTGGTGCTAAAAACTTAAAAAACCAGCCATTACGTATTGATTACGTAGCTATAACAGGCGAACCGTCATTACATATTAACTGGCTGAAAAACGTATTTTAATGTCTGATGTATAAAAATAAGACGATTACAACAGCTTCATGTTGAGCATACAGTTAAACATTAGCTTACGCCTAAAATAATCACCTTTTAATAAAGCCGGTGTGAGCTCACACAGAATTAGAGATAAATTGTTGGTAACCCATGCAAGATACAATTAAAGAAATTTTTAAAGAAAGTATTCAAGTTCAAATAGCTGCAGGCGAAGTATTGCCAAGCGCGTTAGAATCAGCGGCATTTACCATTGCACAAAGCCTGATCAATGGGAATAAATTGATCTGTTGCGGTACTGCAAACTGCCATATGCTGGCACAACACATGGCAGGCGTACTGGTTAATTTTTACGAAACAGAACGTCCCTGCTTACCTGCAATCGCTCTCTCACAAGAAAATATTAACTTGGGCCAAGGCAATCAAATAGATGACCACGATACCTTTGCACGCCAAGTTCGTGCCTTTGCTCAGCAAGGTGACTTATTATTGGTACTTGCCATTAATGGTAATGAAAAACACATAATTTCTGCAGTAGAAGCGGCACTTACCAAAGATATGAAGGTCATAGTAATGGTAGGCGATGATGGCGGCGAACTCGTTGGCTTGCTTGGCCATAACGATGTAGAAATTCGTACGCCGTCTAAACGCCCGAGTCGCATTATTGAATCGCATTTAGTGAACCTCCACTGTTTAAGTGAGTTGGTGGATTTAACCCTTTTCCCTCAGGACGAAAATTATGTTTAAACGCTCCCTAATTATTCTAGGCACTGTTGTATTATTACAAGGTTGTGCCGCTGCTGTGGTCGCCGGTACAGCCAGTGCTGTTACTGCCGCTAACGATAGACGAACCATTGGCTCACAAATAGACGACAACAACATTGAAATAAAAGCCAGCATTGCTATTAGCGAAGATGAACGCCTTAATAAGTTTGCTCATATCAGCGTAATAAGCGTAAATGGCGTGGTTTTAATGGTAGGCCAAGTGCCTAACCAAGAAATGAAAAACCAAGCGTTTAAAACCATTGAGAACCTATCTGGTATTCGCAAAATTCATAACCAACTTCGCATTGGCTCTAATATTGGAATCACCACGCAAACTCACGACTCATGGTTAACCTCAAAAGTAAAAGCGCAGCTTTTAGCGGCTGAAAACATCAGCAGTAATAATATAAAAGTAGTGACTGAAAATGCCGAAGTATACTTAATGGGGCTAGTACCTGACGCTGAAGCAAACCAAGCCGTTAATATAGCTCGCAACATCTCTGGCGTAGAGCGGGTAGTTAAAGTATTTGAGTATTTGTAAAAATCTCAGGTTCGAGGTTCGAGGTTCGAGGTTCGAGGTTCGAGGTTCGAGGTTCGAGGTTCGAGGTTCGAGAAGTTTAAAAACCTTGCGGTTAATATCGCAAGGTTTTTTTATGCCTGTAGCAGCGGGTTCACCCCGCGTCGGTATTAGGTATTAGGTATTAGGTATTAGGTATTAGGGTGATACGACCCCGATAAAGTAGACACGGGGTTTTAATTCATTAACTCGTATTGCATGGGACTCACATTCCCTAGCGTGCCATGCATTCTTACTGAGTTGTAGTAGTTTTCAATATAAAAGCGACTTTGTACTGTCATTTCACTACGACTCAGTTCATTTAAATTGTTCATCCATTCTTTTTTATACTGAGCAAAAAAGCTTTCTGAGCAGGCATTATCCCAGCAATTCCCTTTTCTCGACATACTAATTGTTACCTGTCGGTTGTTCAACCACGATATTGTTTCTTTTGCACGATACTGGCTGCCTTGGTCTGAGTGAAATAATAAGCGACTTCCATCAGGTTTACGTGCATCCCATGTTTTTTTTAGCGTTCTAATCACCAAATCTGCGCTGTTAACTCGACTTGTTGCCCAACCAACGACTTTGCGTGAGTATAAATCTAAAATTACACATAAGTACTGCCAACCCTCTCTGCAACGAACTTGCGTTATGTCT
>NZ_BADU01000058.1:0-51376 GCF_000239875.1 Pseudoalteromonas sp. BSi20311
CCGTGGGGGCAGCAAGCTCAGCTAGCTCTTGTGCGGTTTGAGCTATATCGGTATGACAGGACAAATGATTTGAATGACACTCTTCATTTATAGGCTTAATGTCATAACCATGATTGGTTTGACTGATAATATAGCGTTTTTCATGTAATGAATTATAAATAAAGCGTTGTTTATCATCGGCGAGCAAATAATCTGTTTGATTAAATAACACGCCTTGAACATTGTGGTGTTCGTGGAGGTAGCTGGCGAGCTCTGAAATACTGATTTCGTTCTCAATATCGCAATAGCAATAATCTTTAACGAGTTCATCAAACATCATTTTAACTAGCTTTTGCGTATTCGCACCGGCTATTACAATGTCTTTTTTAGCAGCATCATTGGTATTAATATACTGTTTTACAAATGATCGGCTGAACTCGTTATCTATATCAATTAATAGATAACTTCCTGTTTTAATTGCCATATGCCTAAAGTCCCTGTTAATTTTACCAAACAATTAAATAGGGACGTTTAGCAACGGCTAAATTTAACGTGTTTGGTACTAAATTGAAAACATACTTATCAATAAGTAACCAATAGCACAAAATACAGCAAATTCAATACAGGCAATGCCAATATTATCCTGATGATCGACTTCAAGTGCGGTATCGATATTTGGCATTGAGATAATTTTTATTATATACGTTAAACAGTATAGTAATAGCCACATCACACCGCAATGCATTACCAAAGTAAATAAGTTTTCTACCATTTTACCGTTTTGAAACGCCGCACTTGATAAACCAGCATACGCGGCAAGTGCCAAGCCTATTGACTTACCCGCATAGCGAATACCAATTGAGGTATTTTCTAAACCAAAGTTACTTTGCAACGAAGCCCCTTGATTGGCTTTAGCAAAGCGGTTTTCGCGTATTTTACTATCTAGGGCAAACAGTCCTTGTAAAACAAAAAAGCTTACTGAGGCTATTAATAAATTACTAAAGCCCTGAGTGTGTGTCCACGTATACAAACCCAGTACTAAAATACAGTTAGCAATCAGCATCCCTGAATCAACCAGCGCTGCGCAGACATTTTGCTTTAGTATTGCGGCTTCTTCATTAAAGCGGCGCAATATCCATTTACGGTGGATTAAATGCCCCATTTTAATAAATGAAAATAGCAGCACAATTAACAAAATCACTTTTAATGGATTTGATTGTGCGGTGCTAATACTTATTTCATCAAATAAAAACGCCATCGTGGCGATCACTACTGATATTTCAGAGGCAAAACTAATCCCCATTGCAAAGTTATCATGCTGCGCCAATTCTTCTTTAAGTGCTTGTTTTGCTTTTATTTGAGTAACAATTCTTAAACTGATGATGATGATACAAATAACCACAAAACTAATAGCAATCGCAACTAAACTAGTGTTAGATAATGACAAATATGACATGGTGTTCCTAAATAGATTTACCTTGATAGGTTTTTAACCATTCTAGTATGGTTATTGGTGAGATAAAAGAGGGTATTGATGAGTAACGACACGCAGCTTCCTATTGAATTACAAAAACTCGGTGAAACACGCTTTGCAGCGCTGTACCCAGAGCAGAAAAACCAGCAGCAGATAGTGCGGTTATTAGCGTTAAGTGATTTTGCTTGGCGCAGTTTAAGCTCTCAACCTACGCTACTGTCTTGGTTGCTGTGTGAGCACGAAATTAAAAATAGAGAAATTTTAGACCCTTTTGCACAGCTTGATATAACTAAAATAGAAGAGAGTGAATGCCATAAGTTACTGCGCCAATACCGAGAAAAATACTGGTTAAAAGTGGCTTTTTTAGATTTATGCTGCAAAAACCCAATTGAAAATAGTATTAAATACATTAGTGAACTTGCTAATAAACTGATCGACAGTGCTAATCAATGGGCCTATAAAAATGTCGCGAAAACCAATGGTGAGCCATTAGATGAGCACAATAACCCATTACCATTAATGGTATTAGGAATGGGGAAGTTAGGCGGGCAAGAACTCAATTACTCGTCAGATATTGACCTTATTTTTGCATATCCTCGCAATGTTAAAACCCAAGGAGGGCGTCGCTCACTAGAGGCATCCGTTTTTTATACCAAGGTCGCGCAAAAGCTGATCACAGCGCTTAATCAATGTACGGTCGATGGCCAAGTTTTTCGCGTAGATATGCGTTTGCGACCATTTGGTGAAAGTGGCCCATTGGTGATGAGCTTTAACGCGATTGAAGATTATTACCAAGAACAAGGGCGTGATTGGGAACGCTACGCGATGTTAAAAGGGCGCTTAATTGGCACGCCTAACATTTATTGGCAGGAGTTTAATACCTTGCTGAGGCCTTTTGTATATCGCCGTTATATTGATTTTTCGGTTATTGAGTCACTAAGAAAAATGAAGCTTATGATTGCCCAAGAGGTGCGTCGTAAGCGCTTAACCAATAATATTAAGTTAGGTGGTGGTGGCATTCGCGAAGTGGAGTTTATTGTTCAGGCTTTGCAAATGGTGCGAGGCGGCAGAGAGGCCAACTTACAAACGCAATCTTTACTAATTGCATTAAAAGAGCTAACAGTTAGCCAAGTTATTGATGAGCTTGAAGCTAAAGATTTAAAAAGCAATTACTTATATTTACGCAAAGTAGAGCAATACCTACAAATATTTGATGATCAACAAACACAAACACTGCCCGAGGATGAGCTCAATCAACAGCGACTCAATGTGTTGCTCGCTCAGGCAGATTTTGCGGCAACGCTTGTTAAAATAGATCATGTGATGAGCCAAATACATAACGAATTTACACAGGTTATAGGCGAAGAAACTGAACCACTTGATACCTGTGAAGGGGCGTTTATTAGTGCTTGGGATCACGGCGATGTTAGCTTTTTAAATGAGCCCAGAGATGAGTGGCAAACACCATTATACGACTTTAAACAACGACTTTCTAAAGCTAAAGTAGGCAATCGTGGGCGCGATATTCTTGATAAATTAATGCCGGCATTACTTAAACAGTTAAACGACTTTAATGCCAGTGCTAGCGCCTTTGCAACGGTATGCCAAATATTAAATAAAATTATTTCGCGCACCGCTTATCTAGAGTTGCTGTATGAAAATCCTGGAACGTTAAAACAGTTAGTTTTACTCTGCTGCCATAGCAAGTGGATTGGTGAGCATATTTCATTGTACCCCATTTTGCTCGATGAACTTATTGACCCTGCAGTACTATATAAACCGACCCCATTAACAGCGTACAAAGATGAAATAAGACAGTATTTTTTACGCATTGAACATGACGATTTAGAGCAGCAAATGGAAGCGCTGCGTCAGTTTAAGCAAACCCATCAATTACGCATTGCCGCAGCTGATGCGACGGGCGTTATTGATGTAATGAAAGTAAGCGATCACTTAACAGCATTGGCTGAAGCGATAGTCGATCAGGCTGTAAATATTGCGTGGTACCACTGCGTAAAACGCTTTGGTATGCCACCTAATACCGATGATGAAAACAAGGGGTTTGCGGTTATTGCGTATGGTAAAACTGGCGGTTTTGAGGTGGGTTATGACTCTGATCTCGATTTAGTCTTTGTGCATAACCATGATGGTACAAGCTACACTAATGGTGATAAAGCGATTGACTCAAGACAGTTTTATTTAAAACTCGCACAACGATTAATGCATTTATTTAATACCCGTACCGCCTCAGGTATTTTATATGAGTTAGATACTCGTCTGCGTCCAGAAGGTGCATCAGGGCTATTAGCTATTAATCTAGAAAGCTTTAATCATTATCAGCAAACGCAAGCATGGACATGGGAGCACCAAGCGCTGGTTAGAGCGAGGCTGATTTTAGGTCAAGCTGAATTAGTAACACGATTTGCACAAATTCGCGCCGAGATATTGTGCCAACAACGTGATGAAGATACTTTAAAAGCAGACGTGATTAAAATGCGCGAAAAAATGCGTGGCCATTTGGCTAAAGGCAATGCGCAGCAATTTGACTTAAAACAAGATGTGGGTGCCATGACCGATATTGAGTTTATAACGCAATACTTGGTATTAAAACATGCCCATGAGTTTACCCACTTATGCGATAATTCTGACAATGTGAGAATTTTAACGGACGCGGCTAAAATTGGCTGTATCAGCGATATTCAAAAAAAGCAGCTTATTCAAGCGTATATAGACTATCGCTCACGCTATCATGTGTTGAGCTTAGACCAGCAAGGTCGCTGCGTTAAACGCGAAGAGTTTAGTGAAAATATCAATAATGTTAGCACGGTTTGGAAGGCAATATTTGGGCTAGATTGAGCAATTTAATGTTATGCGCTCAGCAATATTTGAGCGCATATCAACAAAATTAAACCGAATGTAGTTAATTGCTTAGCTTTAAACAGTTTGAGCGTACAAATTCAGACGGTAGCTCGGTAATCACCGCTGCACGTTGTTTAGGGCAGAAAAACGCATACACTTCATTTGAAAAGTCATCATTAATAGAGCGGCTAACGCGGTATAAAGCGGAGTTAAAACTGCTATCTATACGAAAGTGATCTTTTATTACGTAATCTTTGTCTAAGTACCACATTAAAGTAATACCTTCGTTATTAGCATATTGGGTCAGTACAGTACGTAAGGTTGAGTCACGTTGAAATCGACGAGGCCCTACTTCTCCACTCCAATTTAAAGGCATAGGCTCTACTACAAAAGAGCGTTGGTTTAGCGCTCTGTCGAGACTAAGATCGGGTTTTTCGAGTTCAATTACAAATTTGTCATTGTCTTTATCAGTAGTAATCCTATCTCTAATTGATGCATAAAACCGCGATAACCCTTCAGCCGCAGCGTTAGTGGTTTGTTGATAATTAAGTGACGACGAACCATTTAGTAAAAAGTAAATGGCTGCACCAATTAACAATAAAGCTAAAAGTATATATCTAATCCAAAACCACATGGCTGTCACTCATCTTTGTTATTTTAATAACCCGTCTTTAATAAAAAGACGGGGCGTCTTTATCGGGGCGTGTTTTAAAACGTCGATGCAACCACATATATTGTTCAGGGGCAGCATTTATTGATTGTTCCATGCGCTGATTAACACGTGTTACATCGGCTTTATCATCACCGCTTGGAAAGTGCTCAAGCTCAGGCACGATTTCTAAATGATATTGGCCTTTCTCATCACGACGAGTAATTAGGCTCATTGTTTCGCAGTTTTTACTACCCGCAAACATCAGTGTGCCAGTGGTCGTTGCTGTGTCGGGAACTGCGTAAAAAGGCACAAATTCACAACGGTTACGGCCATAATCTTGATCAGGTAAGTAATAACAAACTTTTTTGTTCTTTAATGCTTTTAATAGACCTTTGACGTCTTTTTTACCAATTAAATATTCATTCGAGCGCAGGCGTCCGTTAGTGGTAAAGTATTCCATCAGCGGATTATTGTGTGGGCGATAAAAACCTATACCTTTACACCCAGTCCCCATTAAACGGCCAGCCATTTCAAGGTGAAGCACATGAGGAACGAGTAATAAAACGCCTTTTCTTGATTGTTGCACGCGTTCAAAATGCTCAAGCCCTTTTAGTGACCCGAGTACCTTTTCTACCCGCCACTGTGGCCACCACCATGCCATTCCGGTTTCAACCATCGCAATGCCAGTGTTTTCCATATTTTTTAGCACCAATGCTTTTTGATCTTCGTCGCTCATATCAGGAAAGCAGCGTTTAATATTTACTTCGGCAATGTGTCGGCGGCGTTTCATAAATTTATGAACTAAACGGCCAAGTAGTTTGCCCAGGGCTAATTGAAGTTTTTGCGGAAGCCAAGAAATTAGGTATAAGAAAAAAACGCCAATCCACGTTAGCCAGTATCGAGGGCCTAAAAAAGATGCTTTAAAAGGAGATGAGGTGACCACAAAAATTGCTCTAAAATTAAAAACGCTAGTTTAACGCTAAGCGCTGTAAAATACAAAAAGCCAGCATGTAGCTGGCTTTGTATGTGTTTTTTGACTGCTTAGACTGCTTTTAAACCCTGGTTTATAGCTACTAGGTCTTTGCTTGTTAGTGTACCCGCTGCTTGCTTTAAGCGCAGAGTAGACAGCACATAACGATAACGTACATCAGCAAGGTTACGTTTAGCATTGTATAGGTTTTGTGTGCTTACAAGTACATCAACAATTGTACGCGTACCGACCTCAAAGCCTGCCTCTGTTGCTTTTAAAGCACTTTGGGCAGATACAACAGCTTGCTCTAACGCTTTGTAAGTTGCAATGTCAGACACTACTTGATTGTAAGACGTAATAACCGTGCGGGTAATTGCGCGGTAATTGGCTTCGTAATCTTGGCTAGCTGCAACGTAAAATGCACGTGCTTGATCAGTAGCTGCAACTGTTGCACCTCCAGAGTATAAAGGCAGGCTAAAGTTAAGGCCTACTGAGGTTGAGTCTGCACGAGGTTGTCTAGTTAGGCTTGTACCATTTATATCTGTATCTGTTAAAGAGTCGCCATAACTTGCACTTAGGGTTAGCTTTGGATAGTGACCCGCTCTTGCCAGTTTAATTTGATCTTGCGCTATATCTACGGTTACTTTAGCAACTTGCAAGCTAATATTTTTATCTTTAGCAATATTTAAAAAGTCGCTAGAGTCTCGAGCTGGCTTAGTTGTAGAAAATGTCTCTGTATTTAAAAAGTCTAACTTAGCGTGATATTTACCCGTAATTTCTCGTAGTTGCTCACGCGCTGTTTCTACTGAGTTATTAGCAATAATTTCTTGTGCAACAGAGTTGTCGAACTGTGCTTGTGCTTCGTGTACATCGGTAATTGCCGTTAAACCAACAGCGTAACGTTGTTTAGTTTGTTCAAGCTGGCGTTCGATGGCGCGTTTTTCCGTTTTAATAAATTCAAGGTTATCAATCGCACTTAAAACGTTAAAGTAGCCTTCCGCAACACGAACAATTAAGTTTTGTTTCGCCGAGTCGTATTGAGCATTTGCTTGCAACGCTTGTTTGTCTGCAATGTCTAATGAGTTCCATGCGCCTAAATCAAATAAAGTTTGGCTTAAGCTAAGACCACGGGTGAACTGATCAGAGTCGCTTTCGACTTTAACTTGGCTTGTCAGGTCCGTCACACTTTGAAAAGAGGTTGAGTCACTTTTTGTATAACCCATTGTTAAACCAATTTGCGGCAATAATGCAGCCATTGCAGTATCTGCTTGGTAAGATTGTGCGTCTGCTTGGGCTTTTGCTTTTAAAACGGTAGGATCGTTGGCCGTTGCAATTTCAAAAACTTGTAGTAAATCTTCAGCGCTTGCTGCTGTTGTGCCTAATGCGCATGATAAACTAACTAGCGCCGCAAGAATGTTCTTTTTCATATGTTGTTCGGTCCTTAGACAATTTTTATACTAAAACCATGGTAACCTGTTTTACGTAATAACTAAAAATAAAAAGAGTAAAACAGTGCGTCGAAATGTAACAGAATATATTAACGTACTTCAAAGTTTTTAATAAGTAGAGGATGCTTACGTGCCAGATAAAAAACTTGTTCAGTTTACGCATAAAGATGTCAGCGTAAAGCCGGTCAAAAATTTGTATAAAGGCTTTTTTCAGGTTGATTTGTATCAGTTTGAACATGCCTTGTTTGCGGGCGGTAAATCAGAACTTATTAGTCGCGAGATTTTAGAGCGTGGAGACGCCATTGCTGTGTTGCCTTACGACCCCATATCAGACACTGTGCTTTTAATAGAACAAATACGTATAGGGGCTATTAAAAGCAAACATTCACCTTGGCTACTAGAATGTATTGCTGGAATGACTGACGGCAGTGACGATTATGAATCGGTCGTAAAGAAAGAAGCGTACGAAGAAGCTGGGCTTAATTTAACAGAGCTTGAATTTATGCTTTCGTACCTTTCAAGCCCTGGTGGTACAACAGAGCGGTTACATTTATATCTTGCACGAGCCGATTTAAGTGACGTTGAGTCTGGTGTGTATGGCCTTGAAACCGAAGGTGAAGATATAAAAACTCACGTACTCAGCGTTGATGATGCGCTAACTCGCCTCAACAATGGTGAAATGGATAATGCTGCAACCGTTATTTGCATGCAGTGGCTTGCGCTTAACCATGAAAAAATGAAACACAAGTGGACAGATTCTTCTTCATAGCCACAAATTGGCTCACAGTATAATGGTGGTATTTTGACAGTACAATTAGCAACAAATAGATATATCCAAAGCCTCCCAAAGTATTTAACGCTTTGTGAGCACAACTACTTACGACTTTTAAAATTGTTACCGGCTGAACGAGCGATTGGCAGTGTTAGAGAAATCAAACTGGGCCACAGTGAATTTGCCATCAACATAGATGACAATGCCAAGTACACCCTTGATGTATCTATTAAACAGTTATCAGGAATGGTACGTGGTATTTCGCCTTTGTATTTAACAGTGCGCTTATATAATGATGCTAAAGTAGCCGAAATTGTCCATCATGATTACCACCAACGAATCAAACCTTCCTATGGCTACCCTAATCCTAAGATGCATCAAAAAGATGAAAAGTATCAGTTGAATGCTTTTTTATATGATTGGTTGGTTGCCTGTGTAGAGCGAGGTCAATCAACACTTAATTGGGATGTAAATAATGGCTTGGTTTGATGATACGTATTATTTTGAGCAAGCCCAGCTTCGTATAGCCCATATAACGGATTGTCACCTTTTTAGCGATAAGCAGGGCGAGTATTTTGGGGTTAACACCGCAGAACATTTTACTAGGGCACTTACAGATATAGCAAAACAGCAGCCTGATGCCTTGATATTTGGTGGCGATTTAACCCAAGATCACAGCTTTAATTCCTATTTATTATTTGCTGAACTGATTCATAATAGTGACCTTGATTGCCCCGTATTTTGGGTTCCCGGCAATCATGATGAAATTGATCAGCTCAATTTAATTAGTGGCGGGCAAATACAACGCGCTAAACATATTGTGGCCCAAGGGTTTGAGCTTTTATTACTTAATTCTAAAGGAAATACCCCTGCTGGGTGGGTGACGCCCTCGCATTTAGAGGAAATTATGGCGTGTTTAGTCGATTCAGATAATCGTCATATTGTATTTTGCCATCATAACCCATTGCCTATTAATGGCTACCTAGATAAACACATACTAGAAAATGGGCCGCAGCTATTAAATTTATTAGTTAATAATGGCTGCGTTGATGCGCTGTTTCATGGGCATGTTCACAATGACTACCAACAGCAATTTAGAGAGCTTGATATTTACGCGACACCGGCCAGTTCCGTGCAGTTTACAAAGCACAGTGCTACTTGGCAGCAAGAAGATAAAGGGGCGGCTTATCGTATGCTGCACTTAAATGCTGAGCAACAAAAGGTGCATATACGCACGGACGTGGTATGGTTAAACGAGTAATCTATATTCACGGTTTTAATAGCTCTGAAAAATCATATAAAGCTGTGCGCTTTGGTGAGCTTATGGCACACTATGATGTTGATTATTGTGTGCCACGCTTAAATCATGAACCTATAGAGGCGATTATAGCGCTTGAACAACTATTAACACCGAATACCGTATTATTGGGCAGCTCGTTAGGTGGTTTTTTTGCCACGTATTTATCGCAGCGTTATCAAATTCCTGCGGTGGTAATTAATCCTGCCGTTGCCCCATATACATTATTAGAGCCTATACTTGGGCCTAATTATAATCCGTATCAAGATTATAATTACCAATTACAATCTCGTCATATAGATGCGTTAAAAGCATTAACGGTGACAGAGTTAAAACACCCTGAACTGTTGTATTTATTACAGCAAACAGGGGATGAAGTGTTAAATTTTCAGCACGCAATAAAGTATTACTCACAATGTAAACAGTTAATTGAATTTGGCGGCGATCATAGCTTTAATGGCTTTGAGCGAGCTTTTTCAAGCATTGTCGATTTTCTTAAAATCAGATATTAGCGTATATAAAGATAAAAACTATGACTCAACAAAATTATAACGCCGAAGCTATTGAAGTACTTAATGGATTAGAGCCGGTAAAACGCCGCCCAGGCATGTATACAGACACATCGCGCCCCAATCATTTAGGCCAAGAGGTTATTGATAACAGTGTTGATGAAGCAATGGCCGGGCATGCGACGCGTATTGATGTCATTTTGCATGAAGATAACTCACTTGAAGTGAGCGATGATGGTCGGGGGATGCCGATAGATATTCACCCTGAAGAAGGTATTCCTGGGGTTGAACTAATATTCACCAAATTACACGCAGGTGGTAAATTTTCAAATAAAAATTACCAGTTCTCTGGTGGTTTGCATGGGGTAGGTATCTCGGTCGTTAATGCGCTATCTACCCGCGTGGAAGTAACGGTTCGCCGTGACGCACAGCAATTTAGAATGGCTTTTGAGCATGGCGATAAAGTTGAAGATTTAAATATTATTGGCTCAGTGGGTAAACGCAATACCGGTACTACCGTGCGCTTTTGGCCAGATACCAGCTATTTTGATTCTGCTAACTTTTCACTGACTAAGCTTAATCATTTATTAAAAGCCAAAGCGGTACTATGCCCAGGTTTGCGTATTAAGTTTGTAAATAAACAAACGAAAGAAACCCAAGAGTGGTTTTATGAAACCGGCTTAAAAGATTACTTAGTAGAAGCAGTTAAAGGCTATGAGATACTGCCTAAAGACCCATTTGTAGGTGAATTTTCAAGTTCTATTGAAGGCGCTGATTGGGCCGTTGTATGGATGCCTGAAGGCGGTGAGTCAACAGCCGAAAGTTATGTAAACTTAATTCCTACCGCACAAGGTGGCACCCACGTAAATGGCCTGCGCCAAGGGCTTTTAGAGGCGATGCGTGAATTTTGTGAATTTAGAAACTTATTACCACGTGGTGTAAAGCTCACCCCAGATGATATTTGGGAACGTTGTAGTTATGTATTGTCGGTAAAAATGCAAGACCCACAATTTGCAGGGCAAACCAAAGAAAAACTCTCATCACGTTCATGTGCTGCGTTTGTATCGGGTGTAGTAAAAGATGCCTTTAGCTTATGGCTAAATGAGCACACTGACACCGCAGAGCTACTTTCTGAACTATGTATTTCAAATGCACAGCGTCGCTTACGCGCGGCTAAAAAAGTAGTTCGTAAACGTGTTACTTCAGGCCCTGCATTACCAGGCAAACTGACCGATTGTAGTGCTGCTGATAATGACCGCACAGAATTGTTTTTAGTAGAGGGTGATTCAGCGGGTGGCTCAGCTAAACAAGCGCGAGATCGTGAGTTCCAAGCAATCATGCCACTAAGAGGTAAAATTTTAAATACTTGGGAAGTAGAATCAGGGCAAATTTTGGCCTCTCAAGAAGTGCATGATATTTCAGTGGCATTGGGTATTGACCCCGATTCAAGTGATTTATCAGGGCTGCGTTACAATAAAATATGTATATTAGCGGATGCTGACTCGGATGGACTGCACATTGCCACTTTATTGTGTGCCTTATTTGTGCGCCACTTCCCACAATTGGTAAAAACTGGGCATGTGTATGTTGCTATGCCACCGCTGTTTAGAATTGATATTGGTAAAGATGTTTATTACGCGCTTGATGAAGATGAAAAAACGGGCATTTTAGCGCGTATAGAAGCAGAGAAAAAACGCGGTAAGGTAAACGTGCAACGCTTTAAAGGCTTGGGTGAAATGAACCCGCTACAATTGCGTGAAACAACCATGGATCCAAATACCCGTCGTTTAGTGCAGCTAACACTTGATGAAGAAGAACAAACAATGGAAATGATGGATATGTTACTTGCTAAAAAGCGATCATCAGATCGCCGCCAATGGCTTGAAGATCACGGTAACAAAGCACAAGTTTGATAAGCCTTTGGGCTACAGGAGAGGCAAATGAAAAGACTATTTAGCACACTGTTGTTACTCTGCTTTATGTCATCGCCAGTGATGGCGAAAAATATTCTCGACAAGCTGACGGCTGCCCCAGGGTTTGAAATAAGCTTATTTGCTGATGATGTTGAAAATGCTCGGCAAATTGCAGTATCAAGCCGAGGTATAGTGTATGCAGGGTCGCGTAATGCGGGTAATGTGTATGCATTGATTGATCATAACAGCGATGGTGTGGCAGATAAAAAAATAGTGATTGCAGAGGGACTGAATATGCCCTCGGGTTTAGCAATTAAAGGCGGTGACTTATATGTTGGTGAAGTGCACCGTATTATTCGTTTTAAAAATATCGATAAGCACCTCAAAAACCCTGAGTATGAAGTGTTTTATAGCGATTTACCGTCAGAGCGCCACCATGGCTGGAAGTTTTTACGCTTTGCGCCAAACGGCGAGCTGATTATTCCGGTGGGTGTTCCCTGTAATATTTGCGAAGAAGATCCTCGGTTTGGTCGTATTTTTTCGTTAAACACCGACACCAAAGAAATAACCACTTTAGCCAAAGGTGTGCGCAATACTGTAGGCTTTGACTTTCACCCTAGCACGCAAATGCTATGGTTTAGCGATAATGGCCGCGACATGATGGGGGATGATATTCCACCCGATGAGCTAAACCGCATCACTAAAGAAGAAGAACATTTTGGTTTTCCATACGTGCATGGTGGCGTTATTGTTGATCCGGAGTTTGGTGAAGGCAAAAAGATTGCTGACTACACTCAACCTGCATTGGCATTAGGTGCGCATGTTGCGCCATTAGGTATTCATTTTTATACCGGCAAGCAGTTCCCTGATAGCTATAAACAACAGTTATTTGTAGCTGAGCATGGTTCATGGAACCGCTCTAAAAAGGTTGGTTATAAAGTGGCTGTGGCAACTATAGAAAATGCCAAGGTAACAAAGTATACGCCACTGATCACCGGCTTTATGCAAGACGAAACGACATTTGGACGCCCTGTTGCATTTGCACAATTAAATGATGGCAGTCTATTGGTAAGCGATGATTACGCAAACGTAATTTACCGCGTAAGCTATAAGAAAAACTAGGTAAGCTTTAATGAGTGATACAGATACCTTGCTAATGCAAGGAATTGAACAGCAAACAATGGGGCGTTTTACCGAAGACGCCTATTTAAATTATTCAATGTACGTGATCATGGATCGTGCCTTACCGCACGTTGGTGACGGCCTAAAACCCGTTCAGCGTCGTATTATTTATGCGATGAGTGAACTGGGGTTATCGGCAAGTGCTAAATACAAAAAATCAGCCCGTACCGTGGGTGATGTATTAGGTAAATACCATCCTCACGGTGATAGTGCCTGTTATGAAGCCATGGTACTTATGGCGCAGCCGTTCTCTTATCGCTATCCCTTGGTTGATGGTCAAGGTAACTGGGGTGCAGCTGATGATCCTAAGTCATTTGCGGCAATGCGTTATACCGAAGCGCGTTTATCTAAATTCTCTGAGGTATTACTCAAAGAATTAGGCCAAGGGACCGTTGATTGGACGCCAAACTTCGATGGCACCATGGATGAGCCTTTAGTGTTGCCATCGCGCTTACCGCATATATTACTTAATGGGGTAACTGGTATTGCTGTGGGTATGGCAACCGATATACCACCGCATAATGTGCGTGAAGTGGCCAGTGCCTGTTGTTTATTACTTGATAAGCCAAAAACAGAGCTCGAAGAGTTACTGGGTTTAGTGCATGCGCCAGATTACCCAACCGATGCTGAAATAATTACGCCTAAAGCTGATATTCACAAAATTTATAAAACCGGCCGTGGCTCAATTAAAATGCGTGCAGTGTATTGTGAAGAGCAGGGCGATATCGTCATTACCGCTTTGCCGCACCAATGTTCGGGTGCAAAAGTACTTGAGCAAATTGCAGCGCAAATGAACGCTAAAAAGTTACCAATGGTGGCTGACTTACGTGATGAGTCTGATCACGAAAATCCAACCCGTATTGTGATTGTGCCGCGTTCAAACCGAATTAAAGCTGAGCCATTAATGGCGCACTTATTTGCCACCACCGATCTTGAAAAAAATTACCGCGTAAACTTAAACATGCTGGGCTTAGATGGCCGTCCACAGGTTAAAGATTTACGTAGTATTTTAACTGAATGGTTAACCTTTAGACGCGAAACAGTACGTCGTCGCTTGCAATATCGACTTGATAAAGTACTGGCTCGATTACATATTTTAGAAGGTTTACTGGCTGCCTTTTTAAATATTGATGAAGTTATAGAAATTATCCGCTCTGAAGATAAGCCCAAACCAATATTGATGGAGCGCTTTGATTTAACTGATATTCAAGCGGAAGCCATTTTAGAATTAAAACTTCGCCATTTGGCAAAACTTGAAGAGTTTAAAATTCGTGGTGAGCAAGACGAATTAGCCAAAGAGCGTGACAAATTAGAGCAAACATTGGGCTCAGACCGTCGCATGTCGACGTTGCTTAAAAAAGAAATTCAAGAAGCCGCAGAAATGTATGGCGACGATCGTCGCTCACCTGTTATTGAGCGTGTGGAAGCCAAAGCTCTGAGCGAAAAAGATTTAATCCCTTCAGAGTCTGTGACTGTTGTTTTATCTGATAAAGGTTGGGCACGGGTTGGTAAGGGTCATGACTTAGATGTAGAAGGATTAAATTACCGAGCTGGTGATGGTTATAGAGCATCAGCGCGAGGTAAAAGTAATCAGCCTGCGGTATTTTTAGATTCAGCTGGGCGTGCATTTGCGACCGATGCCCACAGCCTTCCTTCTGCAAGAAGCCAAGGCGAGCCAATGACAGGGCGCTTTAATCTAACCTCAGGCGCAAGCTTTGAGCACGTAGTTATGGGTGAAGACGCTCAAGTATTGCTAATGGCTTCTGATGCCGGTTATGGCTTTATTACTGACTTTAAAGATTTAGTCAGCAAAAACAAAAACGGTAAAGCGTTAGTGAGTGTGCCAAAAGGTGGTGTGTTACTTTCGCCAATTCGCGTTAACGACGTGGCTACTGACTACTGTATGGCGATTTCTAACGAAGGGCGGATGTTGTTATTCCCACTGCGTGACCTACCTAAGTTAGGTAAAGGTAAGGGTAATAAAATTATTTCTATTCCGGGTGCGAAAGTACAAGCCCGCGAAGAGTTTGTAAAAGTATTAGCTGTTGTGCCGCAAGGCAGCAGTGTAACGCTGCATGCAGGTAAGCGTAAGCTGACCCTTAAACCAAGCGACCTTGAGCATTACCATGGCGAGCGAGGCCGCAGAGGGAACAAGTTACCTCGTGGTTTACAGCGCGTTGATGAAGCTGTGGTAGAGTTAACACCGCAACAAGTTGATGAGCCAAATTCAGACGCAGAGCCAAGTTAATCTTGAGATCAAATTAGAAAACGGCTTACTCAGGTAAGCCGTTTTTTTATGACTGTTTTATTTCAGCGCACGCTTGTGCGCTATTTTCTCGTCTGCGTAACAAAATAACGTTATAATAAAACAATACATGATTGTGGTTATATTGGAGAGGCGCACTTGCTAGCTGTTATACGTATTTTAATAATGCTGTTGTTTATATTATTAAGTTGTTTTTTTGGTTTGTTGTTATCAATATTTAGACCATTTCATCCTAATAATGTGCATGTTATTGCAAGTTGGTTTGGCTCAATGACTAAAATGCTTGGGGTTAAATTAGAACTAAAATATCATCCCGATGCGCTTAAGGTAGGGCCTGCTGTGTATGTAGCGAATCATCAAAATAGCTACGATTTATTTACTATTCCAGCCATGGTACCAAAAAATTGTGTGAGCGTTGGCAAAAAAAGTCTTAAATGGATCCCATTTTTTGGTCAGCTTTATTGGTTATCGGGTAATATTTTAATCGACAGAGCAAATCGTTCAAAAGCTGCTGGCACAATCTCAAAAGCAGCGGCTAAAATAAAACAAAAAGGCTTATCGGTGTGGATGTTCCCTGAGGGGACGCGTAGTTATGGTCGTGGTTTACTCCCCTTTAAAACCGGTGCATTTCATACCGCAATGAGTGCAGAGGCGCCTGTTGTGCCAGTATGTATGAACACAACCGATAAAACCATTAAACTAAATCGCTGGGATAATGGTACAATTTACATTGAAATGTTAGCCCCCATAGCACTTGATAACAGTATCAGTGCCCGTGAACATGCTAAAAGTGTGCACAGTATTATGGCTGCTAAAATAACAGAATTAGATGCTCAAGTGAGAGAGAAATAATGGAAAACTGGCGTGAAATAAGTGAAGACATCGTAACTTCACTACTTGAAGATGGTTCCGATCCAGAAATTCTTTATGAAGTAGAACACCACTTTGTATGTGAAGACTTTACTAAGTTAGAACAAGCGGCATTGGCTGCGTTTAAACTAGGTTACGATGTAGAAGAGCCAGCAGAACTTGAGCTTGAAGACGGCGAAAAGATTTGGAGTTTTGACATTGTTGTTGAAGCCGAATTGGATGTTGACGTGATAATGGAAGACGTTGATAAGCTTGCACAGCTTGCGGTTGAATGCGACGTAGAATACGACGGTTGGGGCACTTACTTTCAAGAGTAAGGGTGTCCAATGCAAAAGGCGAACAATGATGTTCGCCTTTTTTGTGCCTTGTTGGATCTGTATTGTAATTACAGCCACTTTTTATTTTTAAAGTAAATACCAATCCCACCAGTCAAAACAACCAAAAAGACCACAAATGCAGTAAATGCATAGGGGCTTTCTGTTCCAGGTATACCGCCGACATTGACCCCCAATAATCCAGTTAAAAAGCCCAGCGGTAAAAATAAAGCAGCCACCACCGACATCACATACATACGCTGATTTAATTGCTCAGACACTTGGTTAGTAATGGTTTGCTGAATAACGAGTGCACGTTCTATTGAACTATCGAGCTCTTCTAAATAGCGAATAAGTAAATTGGTGGTTTCATTTAGCTTGGCTTTATCATCGTCAAACAGCCATGGGTAATGATTATTAACCATGTTGCTGAGCGCTTCTTTTTGCGGTTTTAAGTAACGTTTTAGCGCGATTGTTTGGCGGCGAAGTTGCGACAAGCCTTGGTTATCAAACTTTTTACTAGGCTCATCAATTTCTTCTTCAAAATCATCTAAGCTTTCATCTAGTTCATCTATTACCGTTTGCATACGTGAAGTGAGCTTTTGCGCTAAGCTACACACTAGTTCAGAAATACTGCTTGGCCCCTCATTATTATTTAACGAGGTTAGAATATCTTGCACTGATAATAATCGGCGCTTACGGGTAGTGATCACCACGTCTTTATTAATAAATAGGCGAATAGACACCATGTCTTCAGGGCTTTGCGCTGGGTTTAAATTGATTCCACGTAAAAACAGCATATGGCCATTCATTGTAGGAGTAATGCGAGGACGTGTTTCATCTGCGGTGAGTGATTCAAGTTCGTAGTCGTTTAATTGGCCGCAGTTTTTTAACCAATCAACGGCTTCTTTTTGACTGTAATCCATATGCACCCACAGCTTTCCATCAGTAGGTTGCCATTGGTGTAACTGTTTACTGTTTTCTATTGGGCGAGCCCCGCCTTGTTCATCAAGAATAAGCGCATGAAGTAAACCATTGATCATAATAATTTCTCATAGATAGTATATTTTTAATACAGTTGACTGTAGTGTATTTAACTTAGCTTTACTTTGTAGAGTTAATCAACAAAAAATTGTTTTTTAGCCTATGGTTAAGTGCATACGTTAGGGGTGCATTGTTAAACGAGTTAACTTAAAAGGTCAATCAAATCGGCTTATCGAGTAGATGAATTTATTTTGTTGGTGTTTTGTTGGCTGTAGCGTATAAAACACTTTTTTTACTAAGGGCACATTTATGACGACAAAAATAACAGTTGGTTGGCGTGAGTGGTTGAGTTTACCCGAGCTGGGCATCGAGCAAATTAAAGCAAAAATAGATACCGGTGCACGTACTTCCTGTATTCATGCAATTAATATTGAAGAATATGAAGTGGAAGGCGAAAAATGGGTTAAATTTATAGCCCAACCATTGCAAGAAGACGAGCAAACGCAAATCACCTGCAATGCCAAAGTTAAAAAAATGAAGTACGTTACCAGCTCTAGTGGCCAAAAAGAACTGCGTTACTTTATTGAAACTACATTACATGCTGGCGAATTTAGTTGGCCAATAGAAATTACATTAACAAGTCGTGCGTCAATGAAGTTTAGAATGTTATTAGGACGCACAGCTATGGAAAATCGTATAGTCGTTGATCCGGCTTTATCACATTTATTATAAGAATTCGTTGAGTAGCAAACATACTTATATGGGCTTGCTCAACATAATTTAGTTAAGGTTTTAACTATGAAAATTGGTATTTTATCTCGCAACAAAAATTTATATTCAACGCGTCGTTTAATTGAAGCGGCTGAGCAACGTGGTCATGAAGTAAAAGTGATTAACGCGCTACGTTGTTATATGAATATAAACTCAGATCAACCTGAAATCCATTACCGCGGCGAAAACCTAAAAGATTTTGATGCCATTGTTCCGCGTATTGGCGCATCAGTTACTTTTTATGGCTGTTCTGTATTACGCCAGTTTGAAATGATGGGTGTTTATCCGGTTAATGAATCTGTGGCTATTTCTCGTTCGCGCGATAAATTACGTTCTCTACAATTATTATCACGCAAAGGCGTAGGCATGCCAGTAACAGGCTTTGCTAGCAAGCCAGATGACGTAAAAGACTTACTCGAAATGGTAGGTGGCGCACCGGTCGTTATTAAGCTACTTGAGGGCACTCAAGGTATTGGTGTGGTACTTGCTGAAACACGTAAAGCGGCTGAAAGTGTTATTGAAGCGTTTATGGGTTTAAAAGCCAATATCATGGTACAAGAATATATTAAAGAAGCGGGTGGTGCGGATATTCGTTGCTTTGTACTCGGAGATAAAGTGATTGCTGCAATGAAACGTCAAGCACAAGAAGGTGAGTTCCGCTCTAATCTTCATCGTGGTGGTAGCGCTACACTGGTACGTATTACCCCAGAAGAACGTAAAACAGCGGTTGCTGCAGCAAAAGCAATGGGTTTAAACGTTGCTGGCGTTGATTTACTCCGTTCATCTCGTGGTCCTTTGGTTATGGAAGTAAATTCATCGCCAGGTCTTGAAGGGATTGAAGTGGCAACAGGTAAAGACATTGCGGGCATGGTGATTGATTTCATCGAGAAAAATGCTGCAAGTAAAGGAACGGCAACTCGTGGCAAAGGTTAAAATTAACCGACCTTTCACCCTATTAGGTGAAAGTATTGGTGTAGGTGAACGTAAAACACTCGCGCTAGAAGCTGCAAAGCTTTACACCCATTCACCGCTTAATATTCCTATTGAAGTGGTTAACGGTGTAATGGAAGGCCCTGTATTGATGGTGTGTGCGGCTATACACGGCGACGAACTAAATGGGGTTGAGGTTGTGCGCCAGTTACTGGCTAAAATCGACCCTAATCAGCTGCGTGGTACATTAATTGCGGTTCCGATTGTGAATGTATTTGGTTTTATTCATAAATCGCGTTATCTGCCCGATCGCCGTGATATGAACCGAAGTTTTCCGGGGTCTGAGCGTGGTTCATTAGCAGGTCGCATGGCGTATATGTTTTTTAACCAAGTAGCTGTGCATTGTACGCATATTATTGATTTGCATACGGGGGCGATTCACCGTACTAACTTACCGCAAATTCGCGCTAATTTAGCCGATGAAGCAACAGCGCAAATGGCTAAAGCCTTTGGTACGCCTGCGGTTATAGATGCGTCATTACGTAATGGCTCGCTGCGTAGTGAAGCCGCTAATTTAGGTATACCTGTTATTACTTATGAGGCGGGTGAAGCACTGCGCTTTGACCCTATTGCGATTGCTGCAGGCGTGCAAGGGGTTGATTATGTTATGCGACATTTAAAAATGATACGCGGTAAACGTCCTAAAAAACTGCCTGATCCTGTGATTGCAAGCTCCACTAGTTGGGTGCGTGCAGAAGTAGACGGCATAGTAAGAGCGCAAGTATCGTTAGGTGAGCGAGTAATGAAAGGCCAAGTGCTTGCTTATATTAGCAGTCCGCTTGGCGATTCAGAACTTGAACTCCTTGCTCCTCGAAGCGGTATTATTATTGGCCAGCAGACCATGCCACTGGTAAATGAAGGCGATGCCGTATTCCATATTGCTTATTTTGCACATGCAAATAGCTTGGTAGAGCAGCAGTTAGAAACGTTTATTGATGAGATAAATGATTTAGATGATGAGCTGAAAACGGCTGAACTAAATAATTAATACCAATTTGCTCAATTAAGTGAATTGGTATGACTCTATCTGTAGATATAAAAAACCGCCTTAGTTTTAAGCTAACGCGGTTTTTTAATAGGTGTTGTTTAGCTACGCGGTTTAGGGCCAATAATGCGTTTAATTTTAGGCGCTTTTGTTGGTTTAGGCTCCGTATTAAGCACTAACACCGGGCGGGTAACAAATAAGTTATTAGGGTAAATCACTCTGTGACCATCAACGTGTTCGAGTAAGACATTCATCAGCCCCATTTCAATAATACGCCCTTCAATGGCGTTAGCTCCATCCACAATTCTCACCCAATAACCTACACGGCAGTCATTTTGAATAAACATCAGTAAAAAAGCAGTTAAGTTGCTCAATAATGACCAAGCCGCAAACAGCGCAACACCTAACATGGCAAATAAAGAAGAGCCTAATACCAGTAAACCACGCAGCTCTATTCCCCAAAAAACTAACACTAAACACAACATAACAAAGGCGAGTATTATTTTTAATAGTAACTCTGCTCGGTATTTTCGGTGTAAATCGACTTTACCTCTAATGGCTTTTTCGAGTAACTTTTTAGTGAGCTTTAACAATAACGGAAAGCTCAACAGCGCAATCACGGTTACGATTAGCTTATATTGTGTGCCCACAAGCTCTAAAAGAGAGATTAATTCCAAAACGTATTCTCACAATAATGATAGGCGCAAAGTGTAACGCGTTAACTTTGTGCGCAGTAGTGATTTAAAAAGAATTTTTAACGCTGAGCAGCCATTGTACCGAGTCAACATCATCATATTTATTTAGTGGCGCGGCTATATCAAGGTGGATCATGGTACCCGCATTGGCGCGACTTGGCGCAAGGCGCAAACCTAAGCCCACATTTTTTAGCACTGGGGTGTTCTCAACTTGATACTGAGTGTTCGAGTCGTTGTTATACCAAGCTCGACCGATATCTAAAAAGGCCGCCCCTCCCACTTTAAACAGCTGTAGTAAGTCATATTCCCAGTAATAGCGCTTTTCTAAAGTGACTAAAAAACTCCGATCCCCATGTTGAAATTCCATAGGATAGCCACGAAGTCCAGTTTCGCCCCCTAGGGTGAGCTGTTTATCATTGGTGAGGTTTTTTGCGTATTGCAGCCTTGCTTTTACATACCAAGATTGATCAATACTGGTATTTAAATAATATTGAATTTGGCTAGTAGTGAGCAAGTTTTCGAGCTGTTTTTTCTCGTTATTCCAATAGCCTTGAATATCTGCATGAAAACGCCAAAGGGTATGGTTAGTGCTAAAATGGGCTTTGTTAAAATTAAACGAGTACACAGCGCGGCTATCGTCGTTACTCATTGATTCATCGGAGTAGCCCAGGGTGGCTTTGATATTCCAACCTAAATTTAAATCCTCAGTACGATAAATACTGTCAAAGTTACGTACTTTTATAAAGTTATCTTCAAACCAGTGGCCGCTTACATAAGGATAACTAAGCTGCCTATTTTCAGCTAGCGGCACAGTCGTTTCATCGATGCTTTTAAATGTTTGTTGCTCATCGATATAACCTAGGCTCAAGCGCTGTGTCCAGTTATGGCTAAGGGCTTTAGAGTGACCAAAAAATACTTGATTTAGATCGGTGGTCTGTTCAAACTCACTAAATTTATCGCCCCTAAGGTACAGGGCCTCTTCTCGCTGGGTTGAGTAACTCAGGGCGCCATAACTATAGGGCGTATCGATGGCATAAAACGGGTAGGTTAGTTCAACTAAATGACTTTTGCCGTCGCTGTTGTCGGCATACTCTAAACGCCCTCGGTAGCGAGTTGATAAGATATTAGGATCATCGTAAACAAATAAATAACCATTTCGGTCACTGTCTGTTTTACGTGCAAACGATAACCGTTTGCCCCAACCAAATAAGTTAGATTCGCGAAAACCAATACTTGATTTATTTTCGCCACCACTGCGGCTAAAGCTAAGTTCGGGCAGTAAAGTCCATAAGTCTCGAGTAATTACTGTTACATCAATATTTCCATCACAATTTTCGTCAGCAATAATTTGTGCATCATATAAATAGTTTTGTTTACGCAGTAGCCGCTCAGATTCGGCCAAGGTTTTTTGATTAAAAGTATCACCCGCTTTAAACAATAAAATGCTTTTAATAACCTCAGGCTCAGTTTGTATATGTGCACGATTAGCAAAGCGAAACAGTGCGTTGTTTTCAGCTTCGAGTTCGGTATTAAAAACATTAAGTTGTTTAAGATTAATTGAGGCAATTTTAGCGTTACTATTTGTCGTAAGCGGTGGAGGTTGAGACTCGATTTGTCGACGCAAATTACTTTCATGAGTTTGTGATGAGTCGTCACTAGGGCAGCTTTGGGCTAGTGGCGTTTCTTGCGCGCAAACGCTGAGCATAAACATACTCGAAATAGAAAGGCTAAAACAACTACGTGCAATCCATTTTCTATTTAACATTGACCCTCTTTAGCGCTATTTTGCAAAATAAAACACTTACTCTTAGCTTACATCATTGTTATTGATATATAAGTAAAAGACAGATTTAGTTTTATTTTTATAGCGATTATAAGGTATTAGCTATGCATTTAAGTTAAATAAAATGTTAACGCTGCCAATAGGTTGTCGGCATCTTGCCCTTCACCATTAATCCACACACTTTGGCTGTAATGCTCAAAATTTAAATTAAATGTGTGGTTAGCATAGTTAAAACGCAGTTGATGACGATCTGCCCCAGCGGCATACTCATTAATGCTAATTTCATCGCTGTGCAAAAATAACGTTCCCCACAATTCAAAGTCTTCATCGTGCGGCAGCTCTGTCGGTTTAATAATAATACATTGATGTGTGTGATCGTATTCAAGTTCGGTCATAAGGGGCTTATTGCGTTGCTAGGTAATGTCGAATTGCGGTTAAAAACTCACCGCCATACTTGTTTAATTTAGTAAAACCAACCCCCGACACTTTTAAAAATTCACTGTCGTTAGTGGGCATAAGCTGCGCCATTTCGGCTAGCGTTTTATCGTTAAATACTACATAAGGCGGCACATCATCGGCATCGGCTAACTCTTTACGCAATGCACGCAGGCGAGCGAATAGTTTTTTATCGTAATTAAACTGCGCTAACTTATCCTGATAAACGTGTTTAGCTTGTAAGCGAGGCTCGGCCAATTGCAGCGCATATTCACCTTTTAAAATAGCGCGTGCAGCTTCCGTTAAACGCAATGAAGCGCCTTGGGTTATATCTTGGCTTAATAGCCCTTGATGAATAAGTTGGCGTAAAATACTAAGCCAAAATTCACTGCTTTTATCTTTACCTATGCCATAGGTGCTGAGTTCATGGTGGTTGTTATCACGAATGCGGCTAGTATTCGCGCCGCGTAATAATTCTACAATGTAACCTAACCCAAATCGTTGCTGTGCGCGATACACACACGAAAGTGCTTGCTGTGCGACTAATGTGCCATCAAAACTTTTAGGTGGATTTAAGCAAATGTCACAGTTCCCACAGGGCTCGCGTTGGTACTCACTGAAGTAGTTCAATAATATTTGACGACGACACGTTTGTGCTTCGGCAAAGCTGGCCATGGCATTAAAGCGCTGCTCTTCTACGCGGCGGCGTTGTTCATCGTCAATATCTTCAAAAAAGCGTCTAACTCGGCCTATATCGGCAGGGTCAAAATACATGATGGCCTCTGCAGCCAGCCCATCTCGTCCAGCACGGCCTGTTTCTTGGTAATAAGCTTCAATACTTTTTGGAATGTCGTAATGCAGAACAAAGCGTACGTTAGGCTTGTTAATTCCCATACCAAAGGCAACGGTGGCAACCACAATTTGAATATCGTCACGGGCAAATCCGGTTTGCACAAACTGACGTTGCTCGTTACTCATTCCCGCATGGTAAGCGGCAGCATTAAGGCCTGCATCGGCGAGTTTTTCAGCGATATCATCAACGCGCTTACGGCTGGTACAATAAATAATGCCACTTTGGTTTTTTTGTTCTTTTAAGTAACGCAGCAACTGCACCATAGGTTTAAATTTTTCTTCTATGGTGTAACGAATGTTAGGGCGATCAAAGCTGCCAGTATGAATATAAGGCTGCTGTAGTTTTAGTTGTTCAACAATATCAAAGCGAGTTGCTTTATCGGCGGTGGCCGTCAGTGCCATCATAGGCACGTGTGCAAAGCGCTGCTTAAGCTCATTTAATCTAAAGTAATGTGGTCTAAAATCGTGACCCCAATGAGAAACACAATGAGCTTCATCAATAGCAAACAAGCTCACATTTAAATGAGAAAGTCGTTCTAAAAAATCGTGCTGTAACACTTTTTCGGGAGCGACATAAAGTAGCTTTATCAGCCCTTGATGTAGCTGTTGATATACTAATTGTCGTTCTTCA
This sequence comes from Pseudoalteromonas sp. BSi20311, assembly GCF_000239875.1. Lineage (NCBI taxonomy): Bacteria > Pseudomonadati > Pseudomonadota > Gammaproteobacteria > Alteromonadales > Pseudoalteromonadaceae > Pseudoalteromonas > Pseudoalteromonas sp. BSi20311. Next base: position 24,632 of record NZ_BADU01000058.1, read on the forward strand.
CGGGCTAAACTGTTATTGATATAAGCGGCTTTTACGCCCAATGCTTGTAATTGGGCAACTTGATCTTGCATTAAAGAGATCAGCGGAGAAATAACAATGGTGACTCCCTCTAATACCAACGCGGGTATTTGGTAACACACCGATTTACCACCACCGGTGGGCAGTAATACTAATGAATCTTGGCCATTTATGGCGGCATCAATTACTGCACTTTGACCGTCGCGAAATTCACTGTAACCAAACACTTGTTTGAGTACAGTTTCGGGTTTACGCACAAGCGTATTAGGAGAAGGAGTTAGTGTATTCATCGGCGCTATTTTAGTGGTTTTTTATCAGGATGTCTTTAGCTTTCATTACTTGGTACACACATCTGTAGTGATAAACTAAAATCTGCAGGGGGTTACAATAGCCTCAAGCTGTGCTTTACTCATCGTACCACTAAAAACATAGAGAATAATAATGAATAAAGAAATGTTGATCGATCAAGTAGGGGCGTTGTTTGTTAATAATATGCCTTTTAACCAATTTTTAAAAATAGCGGTGGAGTCACTTAGTACTGAACAAGCTAAAATATCATTTCCTTGGCAAGATGTATTAATAGGCAACCCCGCGCAAAAAATTCTCCATGGCGGAGTTATTTCGGCGGTACTTGATAATGTCGGTGGAATGCTTGCTGCTGCCAGTGTGATCGGAAAACTAGACGATGCAGATTTACCCAGTGTACATAAAAGGCTAGCCACACTGGGGACTATAGATTTACGCACCGACTATTTACGCCCAGGCAAAGGCGAGGTTTTTATTGCTAGCGCTAAGCTGATTCGCTCAGGAAATAAAGTATGTGTGTGCCGAATGGAGTTACACAATGAGCAGTCAGTACAAATTGCTTTTGGAACGGGCACGTATTTAGTTGGCTAAAAAGTGAGAGGGGGGTAAACTGACGGCCTTTTAAATCACCAAGTGGTTACTATGTCGATTGATACCGAGCAGCGAAAGGGCGCTATTTTTGCCTGCCTCGCTTTTTTTATGTGGGGCCTCGCACCCATTTATTTTAAGATGATCCAACATGTGTCAGCATTTGAAATTTTAATGCACCGTGTTATTTGGTCAGTGGTGTTTCTTATTGTGGTGGTGAGTGTGCTCAGCTACTGGGATAAAATTAAACGCATTTTAATCCAACCAAAACTTATTTTGATGTTAGTTGTTACCTCGACCTTACTAGGGTTTAACTGGGGATTGTTTATTTGGGCCATCAATAACAATCACATGTTGGATGCCAGCCTAGGTTACTACATTAATCCTCTATTGAATGTGTTGCTTGGTATGGTGTTTTTAAACGAGCGATTACGTAAGTTGCAAGGTGCTGCTGTTGCTTTAGCTTTTACAGGTGTTTTATTACAGCTAATTAGTTTTGGCTCATTCCCCGTGGTAGCGTTTTCATTAGCAACATCTTTCGCACTATATGGCCTATTACGTAAAAAGCTACAAGTTGATGCTCTGCCTGGGATTTTAATTGAGGCATTAATATTGTTACCCGTGGCGCTTACCTATTGGTGGCTAATGGTACCGACTGAAACGTCTAATTTACCAGGGAATGATTGGCTAACTAATGCGCTATTAGTAAGTGCAGGTATAGTGACTACACTGCCATTGCTGTGTTTTACCGGCGCAGCTAAGCGATTGCAATACACTACGCTTGGTTTTTTTCAGTACATAGGGCCTAGCTTAATGTTTATTTTAGCAGTGGTGTTTTACGATGAGGTGTTTGATGCTGAGCGTGTAATTACCTTTGCCTGTATTTGGAGTGCACTGGCTATTTTTAGTTGGGACTCATACCATCAATCGCGTAAACGCAGAAAAGCAGCCATTGTCGCCTCAGGTGTGGTTTAGTTAAACTAAACCACTTTATTACGACCCGACTCTTTGGCTTTGTAGAGCTTTAAGTCGGCTTGTTTTAATAACTCGTCAATTTGATAGGTTTCACTGTAGCTGAAGCCTATCGACAGCGTAAACTTGATTTGTGCTTGGCTAAACTCATGGCTATTAAGCTCAATAAATAATCGAAAACTTTCTAGTCGTTTTAGCGCTTCCTGTTCGGTTAGCTCAGTAAAAAATACCGCGAATTCTTCTCCGCCTAAACGGGCAACCAATTGGTTTTCAAAATATTTATTAAAGCATATCGCAAGCCCTTTAAGCACTTCATCTCCGGCATCATGGCCATAGGTATCATTAATAGCTTTAAAATGGTCAATATCAAGCATAGCTAACATGGCTGGTGCTTTTGCTTTTTTAAACTGCTTTAATGACTTATTGGCCTCTTCAAAAAAGTAACGGCGATTAGGGAGTTTAGTTAAATAGTCAGTATTGGCTTGGCGCTTTATAGTTTCGATATGCTCTAGCATATCGACGTTTTGGCTTAACCGGCAGTAAAATTCTTCACTATTAAAAGGTTTATACAAGTAGTCATTTGCCCCATTTTTTAAAAATAAGGCAGACAAATTAGACGATGTAGCGCCTGAGATACCAATAATAGCTTTTTCGTCATTACTATAAATGCGCCTAATTTCATTACACAGTTCAATACCGCCCATATTAGGCATTTCTTTATCTATGATAATCACAGAGATGTCAGGGGTATTTTCAAGCTCTTTAAGTGCCTCTAGGCCATCGGCTGCTTGTAATATTTGGTATTTATGACGTGTTAATAAATTACAAATATATTGGCGTGTAGACGCTGAGTCATCAACAACCAGTACTTTAACTTGCTTATTGCGAGGTAGGCGATAAAGCTGCTTTTCTAAATATTCGTAAGCTTGTTTATTGCCTTTGATAATGTAATCAATAATAGGGTACTTTTCGACGGTGTCGCGAGTTTGATTATCGATATTGCCAGTCATAACAATGGTAGGGATATCTGCTGCAACCGTGCAGGGAACCGCTTCCCCTTGCGGGGCATCAGGCAATATAAAATCAACGACTGCGCAAAAATAAGCATGTTTACTTATTAGCTCTTTAGTCTCAGCCAGCGACTGGGCAATATCAACTTCATAGCCAATTTTTTGCGCGATATGCTTTTGCACTCGCGCAATAGTGGGGGTGTCTTCAACAATAAGTATTCTGTGCGTCACGTGGCAGCCTGTTTAAATTTTGCAAAAATGTTTGCTTATACAAGTTGTAACTGCTAAAACGCCAAAAAGCAACTATTGTAGTGACTTATAGATTGTCTGCCTCAGAATAATAATCTTGGCTTATTGGTGTTGGCCCTGAAATTTTTGAGCGTCCAAATAATGTATGGAATTTTGTTTTGCAGGTTGTTAACTTTAAATATTTAACCCATGCTCGCTCAATTGGGTTACTTGGCTCTATTATGCCACTGACAGCATTTACAAATTGTTGCTGATGTTCGTTTTGTGGCTCAACTGTTTTGTTATACAGGCTTTTTAAAACAACACCATGCTGTTCTAAAATACTTGCCTCTAACAGGGTAAAGTGTCCGCTGCGGCTAAATCCGCGTGGAAAGTTTTGGTCATCATAAAATTGACGTTGACTTACGAATGCTTGACGAAGTAGTGAAATATCATTGCTCATAGCTGTACCCTCATACCAATTATTAGCTGGAGTATGGGACATAATCGCTATTTTTTTAAACAAAAAATTTTTATCGTGAGGATAAAAAATTGGACATAGATTTATTAAAAACATTTGTTGAAGTGGTGCGTACTCGCCATTTTGGTAAAGCGGCAGAAAACCTATACATAACGCAGTCTGCGGTGAGTTTTAGAATTCGCCAATTAGAGCAGGGCTTAGGCGTAAATTTATTTATTCGTCAGCGTAATAATATTCAACTCACCGCCCCAGGTGAGCGCTTGTTACCGCATGCGCAAATGATTATTACTGGGATGCAAAGAGCCAAAGTGGATGTTGCACTTGCAGATAATATGCATAAGCAAATTAGTTTAGCAGGTACGCCTAATATTTGGGATGCATTTTTACAGTTTGGTATTACAAATATTGTATCGGCTATGCCTGGTGTATCACTGGTGGCAGAAGTGAAGGCGCAACAAGAAAGTACTCGCTTATTGTTGGAGCGTACACTTGATTTAGCCATTTTGTTTGATCCCCCTAAAGTTGATGAACTTGTGGTTGAACGTATTTGTGAACTGCCTATTATTCCGGTGAGTGGTTACGATACGGCAACCAGTGATAACTTTTTTGATAATCAATATGTGTATGTTGATTGGGGAACCACGTTTTCTCTTTGGCATGCGCGTCAGTTTACCGGTAAAACACCGCCTTATTTTAGAACCAGTACAGGACGAATTGCGCTTGATTTAATACTGCAATGTGGCGGCAGTGCTTTTATTCCACAGGTATTAGTTAAAGATCATTTAGAAAAAGGCGAACTTTTTCATGTTAAAGGGGTAGAAAATACTTCAAGAGATGTATTTGTTGCCTATCATAGAGATAACGAACAGAAAGACTTGATAGAAACCTTGGTTAATTTGCTGTCGCGAATGACACCGAGTTTATTGAAACAAAGTAAGTAGTCGGTAGGCAGTTTATTTTACATGTTATTTTGATTTCAGATTTAATGCAGTTTTATTAACTTAAAAAGACAAAAATGTGTCCTTTGTAATATTTTTGTCATTTAGTAGTGACACACTGCCGCTGTTTTAAAAATTAGTCTCTTGTGATTATCGAGGAAATAACATGAAATTTGCAAAATCGAGCTTATGCTTAGCCCTACTTAGTGGTTTATCTTTTAATGCACTTGCAGAGGTAGATATTTACGGTAAAGCAAATGTAACCGTTCAATCATCTGATGATGGTGAAGGGTCTTTCACTGAAATTAAAAGTAATGCATCTCGCTTTGGCCTAAAAGGATCTGAAAAGATTACTGATGGATTAGAAGCAGTTTATAAGTTTGAGTTTCAAGTTGATGTATCTGATGCTGACTCGAAAGGTGATAATGACGACAATATTTCTGCACGTAACCAGTACGTAGGTTTAAAAGGTGCCTATGGTCAAGTTGTTGTGGGTCGTAACGATACAGCGCTTAAACAATCACAAGGTAAGTTAGATTTATTTAATGACCTTGAAGGCGATATTAAAAATGTTTTTAAAGGTGAAAACCGCTTAGGTGATTCGATCACTTATACATCTAAAAGCTACGAAGGCTTTAAAGTACTTGCTACATTTATTGCCGAAGACGATGTAGATGCCAAAAATGGCTACTCAGTGGCGTTAACTTACGGTGATGCAGGCCTTAAAAAGAGCGCAGTATATGCTGCCATTGCTGCTGATAGCGAAGTGAACGGCTACGATGTAGTACGTGCAACAGTACAAGGTAAAATTGAAGATTTTAGACTTGGCGCTATGTACCAAACACAAGAAAAATTAGACGGCAGCGCAGAAGCTGATGGCTATTTAGTGAATGCAGCTTACCTAATGGGTAGTAACACTTTTAAAGTTCAATACCAAGCAATGGACTTTGATGACAGCGATGATAAAAGCGCTGTAACAGTGGGTGTTGATCATAAGCTAAACAAAAACCTTAAAGTGTTTGGCTTTTACTCAAGTTTTGATATGGACAACAACGTTGACCAAGATTACCTAGCTTTAGGTATGGAATATAAGTTTTAACTAATACTTAGTTAAAACACTCCCTTTTAACCGCACTCAGTTGAGTGCGGTTTTTTTTGCTTTAAATTATTTACTTATCTGCGCATAATAGCCAAGCATTTGGAATGAGGTGAAACTCCTCAACTATACCCGTAACTGTAATCAGTTTTACTGTAAGTCAGATACAAGTGCCTTAAAACTTCATATAACGAGCGGGTTAACTCATTTTCTTTTTGGTACTTGTGGTACTGAGTGTGGGTTTTCCCTGCCTAGGATAATTTTTTGCACACTCAAACCGCTAAAAAAACTGCACTTCTAACCGTTAATAATGTCTCTTGGCGAGTGGGTAACACCTTAATCCTTGAGCATATTAATTTGAGTATTGAGCGTGGCAAGTTTGTTGGCTTAATTGGTCCTAATGGTGCGGGAAAATCGAGTTTACTGCGTTGCTTGTATCGATTTAATCAGCCGTCAGCGGGAGAGGTTAAATTTAATAACACCGATATTTGGCAGCTAAAAAGCGAAGACTATGCCAAGCAAGTTGCGGTAGTGCTACAAGAAACACCGTCGCAATTTAATCTCTCGTTATTCGATGTTGTAGCTCTAGGGCTTACCCCGTATAAAACGCTATTTAGCTCGACCACCCAAGCAGATAAACAAAAAATAGCTCAGGCTATTAGTCATGTGGGGCTTGAATCTCATAGTACTCAATTATTTGATTCGCTATCTGGCGGTGAAAAGCAACGAGCCTTTATTGCCCGCGCTATTGTGCAGCAACCGCAACTTCTTATTATGGATGAACCAACTAGTCACCTTGATGTGAAATATCAAATTCAACTGATGGAGCTGGCTAAATCTTTAGGTATTACGGTATTTGCGTCATTTCATGACTTAAATTTAGCTGCTGCTATGTGTGATGAGTTAGTGGTTATTAAAAATGGAGAGATTGTTGATGCAGGTAAGCCAAATAAAGTGGTCACCGAGCAGATGCTGGATGAGGTGTTTGGTGTTTGTGCTCAAGTGAGCACTCACCCTCAAGCAACAATCAAAGGTGAGGCTATTCCTCATATTACTTATTATTATGGATACCAATAATATGACGGCCTTTTCTAACCACGCCGTTGCATTAATCGTTGCGCTACTATGCGCACTATTAAGTTTATTTATTGCACTGAGTTTTGGTGCGGTACCTACGTCGCTAGCAGATGTATATCAAAGCTTAACCTTTTCAAACGAGGCTTCATTTACCAGCCGTATTATTATTGAATTAAGAATGCCACGTACTTTGCTGGCTTTTTTAGCCGGTAGTGGCTTAGCGATTGCAGGTTTAATACTACAAACAGTCACCCGTAATCCCTTAGCTGATCCTTATTTATTTGGTATTTCGTCTGGTGCTTCATTAGGGGTGGTTATATTAATGTCCTTGGTAGGAGCTGGGGCGGGTATTGCACTATCTGGGGCGGCATTAACCGGCAGTTTAGTTGCGATGGGGTTATTAATTTTAATTGCAGGTAGCCAGCGCAACGCTCAAGTTGAGTCGATGTTATTGGCAGGGGTGGCCTTATCATTTTTATTTAGTGCTTTTACTAGTTTGTTACTTTATTGGAGCGATCCACAAGCAGTCGCGGCTATTTTATTTTGGACTTTAGGTAGTTTTGCTAGAGCACAGTGGCAGTCGCTGCTGTTACCTGCCTTAGTCATTATGGCATGTACAATAATCATGTTGGGTTTTAGGCGCCAGCTTAATGCGATGTTGTTAGGCGATGAAAGCGCGACAACGCTTGGTGTTAGGGTGCATCGCTTTAGAATTTTAATGCTTATTTTAAGCTCGTTGATCACGGCCGTATTGGTTGCTAACTGTGGCGGAATTGGCTTTGTTGGCTTAATGGTGCCGCACATAGTGCGCTTTTTTATCTCTCAAGGTAGCCGTGTTGGGTTATTAATGACCGGATTAGTCGGGGGCATATTTATGGTATGGGTCGATGTGCTTGCTCGTTCACTATTAAGCAACCAAGAGCTGCCAATCGGGGTGATCACGGCGGCTATTGGCAGTCTATTCTTTTTAAGTATATTGTATTTTCGTAAGCGCCAGCTGGTGGGTAAATAATGAAAACATTAATGGTACAAGGCACTACTTCCGATGCGGGTAAAAGTACCTTGGTTGCAGCGCTTTGCAGAGTGTTTGCTAATCAAGGCGTTAATGTTGCGCCATTTAAACCGCAAAACATGGCGCTTAATAGTGCCGTAACGCATGATGGCGGTGAAATTGGTAGAGCACAAGCATTACAAGCCGTTGCAGCAAAAGTAGCACCTGAAATAGACTTCAATCCCATATTACTCAAACCCAATAGTGATACCGGCGCACAAGTAATTATTCATGGCAAAGTTATTAGCAATATGGAAGCCGACTCTTACCATGACTATAAAAAAGTGGCTATGGATGCGGTATTAACCTCACATAATCGTTTAGCTAAACGCTTTGATTTATTGCTGGTTGAAGGGGCTGGTAGCCCAGCTGAAATTAACCTAAGGGCAAACGATATTGCCAATATGGGCTACGCCGAAAAGGTCGATTGTCCGGTTATTATTATTGCCGATATTGATAAAGGGGGCGTGTTTGCTCACCTAGTAGGAACTTTGGCGCTATTAAGCGAGTCAGAGCAAGCACGGGTAAAAGGCTTTGTTATTAATCGTTTTCGTGGTGACATTAGCCTATTACAAGGCGGGTTAGATTGGCTTGAAGAGTACACAGGTAAACCTGTGTTAGGGGTGTTACCCTACCTACACGATTTAGCTCTTGATGCCGAAGATGCCGTTGCCATAGATAATAATGTGACCGAAGCCAGCATTAATATTGCGGTACTGCTGGTGCCTCATATTAGTAACCACACTGATTTTGATGCACTGCGATTGCACCCAAATATAAATATAAACTATGTGCGTCATACTCAAGCGATTCCATCCGTTGACTTAATCATTATGCCTGGCAGTAAAAATGTACTTAGTGATTTGGTATTTTTAAAAAATGAAGGCTGGGATCAGCAAATTAAACGCCACTTACGTTATGGTGGCAAAGTACTGGGTATTTGCGGCGGTATGCAAATGTTAGGTAATACTATTAGCGACCCCAATGCGGTGGAATCATCATTAGGGCAAATGGCTGGGTTAGCACTTAGTGATTTTGATACCACATTAGGTGAACAAAAAGTGCTAAGCCAAGTAAACGCCACTATTAGTTTAAACCAGCAGCAGGTTGCTTGTCAGGGTTATGAAATACATGCTGGGATCAGTAAAGGTAAGGCGCTCAATAAACCACTTATTCACTTTAATAAACACCCCAATGGCTTTACTACGGATGGTTTTATTAGTGACGATAATGCCATTGCCGGTACTTATTTACATGGCTTGTTCGACAACGCAGCTACTACGGAGCTGCTATTAAAGTGGCTAAAACCAGACAGAGACATTAATGCCATCAGCATTAATGAGCATCGCGAACGCCAGTTAGAACGGCTCGCTGATATGTGCCAAACACATTTAAATATTGAACAAATTATTAAAATTTACCAAGGACATAACAATGACTGAATCAACAAACGACAAGCACCAACAGCGCCAGCAAAAAGTAAAAGAACAGGTTGATGCTCGTGTAGCAGCAGCACAGCAAGAAAAAGGTATTTTTCAGGTTATTACCGGTAATGGCAAAGGTAAATCAACCTCTGGTTTTGGTGTGGTTGCACGTTGTGTTGGTCACGGTAAAAAGGCGGCCGTGTGTCAGTTTATTAAAGGTACGTGGGAATGTGGTGAACGTAATTTACTGCAAGGTGCAGGGGTCGAATTTGCTGTTATGAACACTGGTTTTACTTGGGATACGCAAAATAAAGAGGCTGATACCGCGGCAGCGCAAGCAACATGGCAAGAGTCAAAGAGGATGCTAAGCGACAGCAGTATCGACGTGGTATTACTTGATGAGCTCACCTATATGGTTACTTATGGCTATGTCGACCTCGATGAGGTTGTTGCTGCAATTAGCAACCGACCTGCAATGCAGTCGGTGATAGTGACTGGTCGTGCTGCGCACCGCACCTTAATTGAACTGGCCGATACGGTAAGTGAAGTACGAAATGTAAAACATGCATTTGAGTCGGGCGTAAAAGCACTAAAGGGCTTTGATTACTAATGTTAAAACGCATTGTTGTTGGGCTGTTATTGTTTGCAGTTAGTGCACCCCAAGCCTTAGCCGACAAGCCGCTTCGTATTGTGGCTCTAGCGCCACACATAGTCGAAAATTTATATGCCATTGGGGCGGGTGATCTAATAGTGGGCACGCTGGATTACGCAGATTACCCACAAGAGGCGACTAAAATTGAGCGTATCGGCGGCTATAATGGTATTTCTATCGAAAAGTTACTCATGCTCAAGCCTGACATGGTGATTGCGTGGAAAAGCGGTAATCAGGCAGAAGATTTGGCACAAATTAAGCGACTAGGGATTGAATTGCATTTAAGTAATCCACGCTCTATTGAAGGCGTTGCTAAGGAAATACTAAAATTAGGTCAATTAACCGGTCATATTGAGCAAAGTAAAAAAGTAGCTGAGGCATTTACAGCTAAGCTCAACGCAATTAAAGCCGCGCAGCATAATAAAACCACGCTTTCTGGGTTTTATCAGCTGTGGCCAGAGCCTATGATGACGGTATCAAAAAATACATGGATAAATCAGTTAATCGAAACCTGCCAAGTAACCAATGTATTTGCTGACAGCGACACAGATTACCCACAAATCAGCATTGAAAACGTGATAGTGACTAAGCCACAAGTTATTATTATTCCTGATGAAAAATCAAAACGGGTAATACCTACAGTTAATTGGCAGCAATGGCCTGAAATTCCGGCGGTTAAATATGAGCAATTTATTAGCGTTAACGCGGATTTATTACATCGTTTTTCCCCTAGAATGCTTGATGGGTTAGCACAAATGTGTGACAAAATTGAGGTATCTAGAGAACTTATTAAGAGTCAATTATGAGCAACTGGTCATCTTTTTTAAATCACGAACTTAGTCAAGTATATATGCAGCAAACCCTTGAATATGTTGCGAATAAACGATCAAACGGTATTGCTGTGTATCCACCAAAACCACAGGTGTTTAGCGCATTTGATGCAACTCCACTTAGCGACATTAAAGTGGTTATATTAGGCCAAGACCCTTACCATGGAGAAGGGCAAGCGCATGGCTTGTGTTTTTCTGTATTGCCTGAAGTTAAAAAGCTCCCGCCTTCACTTAAAAATATTTATAAAGAGTTAGTGACTGACATTAATGGTTTTATTACACCGGAGCATGGCTATTTACAAAGCTGGGCAGATCAAGGTGTGTTTTTGCTTAATACCGTACTAACAGTAGAGCAAGGGCAAGCCCATTCCCATAAACATTTAGGTTGGGAGCAATTTACCGATAACGTAATTACTCATATAAATGAGCATTGCCAAGGAGTGGTGTTTATTTTGTGGGGCGCACATGCACAAAAAAAAGGTAAAAGCATTGATCGCCAGCGCCATCATGTATTGTCTGGGCCGCACCCTTCACCGCTTTCAGCGCATCGCGGCTTTTTTGGCTGTCAGCACTTTTCAAAAACCAATGAACTGTTAATAGCGCAAGGAGCACAGCCCATTAATTGGCAAGTATAGGGTAATTGGTATTAAAAAAGGCTTTCATAAATGAAAGCCTTTTTAGATGCTGTTGTTGATTAAAACTCTAATTCATCAATAGCAATACTATCAGCAAAATAGTCGAGCTCCTGTAGTTCTTTGCGCAAACGTTGCTTATCTTTTATTGCTTCTATTTCGCGCCATTTTCTTTTTTTATTTTTTTGAGAGGTTTTTTTCGATGTATCAGAACCTTCTAATATCTCTATTATTTCGTTTAGGCTATCCATTGATTATCTCCTATTGACCACTTTTTGAACCTCGGCAGTATCTATACCACAGCTATTAATAAAATAGAATATAAATGTGACGAAACTGTTACTGATGGGTGGTATTTTGATGAAGATCAATACAAAAAGAACGTAAATGGGGACAAATCGAGTATTTAAAGTAAATCGCAGACATAAAAAACGCCGCTAAAAGCGACGTTTTTTAACTCATTAAACAGCTGTTAGTTACATCGCTTTAAAGCGTGCCTCTAGTTGCTCTTGCGCATCTGCAAATGAGCGAATACCTTCAGCTAGTTTCTCAGTGGCCATAGCGTCTTGGTTATGTAACCAACGGAACTGTGCTTCGCTAAGTGGCTCAGGTTTTGGCTCTTTAGCAATGTCGCTCTCTAGTAAGTACTCTTGTGCGTCTTCTAAATTACCTAGCTCTTCTAAAAGATTAGGACTAATTGTTAGCTTATCGCAGCCTGTAAGGGCAATAATTTCACCGGTGTTACGAAAGCTTGCGCCCATAACAACCGTTTTGTAATCGTGACGTTTGTAAAACTCAAAAATACTACGCACCGATTGTACGCCAGGATCTTGTAGCGGGTCGGTTGGTTTTTCCATACCGTTTGCTACGTGCCAATCTAAAATTCTGCCAACAAATGGCGAAATTAAAAATACGTTTGCATCAGCACAGGCACGGGCTTGAGCATCACTAAATAAAAGCGTTAAGTTACATTTAGTGCCTTCTTTTTCTAACTGTTCTGCGGCTTTAATGCCTTCCCAAGTAGAGGCAACTTTAATTAAAATCTTGTCTTTGCTTACACCTTCTTTCTCGTAAAGGCTTAGTAAAGTATGTGCTTTATTAATTGTTGCTTGGGTATCAAATGATAAACGTGCATCAACTTCAGTAGAAATATAACCCGGAACAATTTCGCTAATTTCTTTACCGAGTAATACTGCAAAATAGTCACAAGCCAGCTCTAGTTGTTTTGCAGGCTGTTGCTCGGTTTCTTTAGCGTATTGCCATGCTTTATCTAGATAAGGTTTGTAAGCTTCAATCTCGCTCGCTTTTAAAAGCAGCGATGGATTGGTAGTCGCATCTTCAGGTTGATGTTTTTTTATGGCTTCTATATCGCCCGTGTCGGCCACGATAGAAGAGTGTTGTTTAAGCCTTTGTAGAGCGCTAGTCATTTGCTTTTCCTCATTCCAAGCAAGTTAAAAGAAAATCTAAACTACCTTAATATAGCTATACTGCAACAGTGTGACAATGCTTGATAGGTCTTATGTCCTTATCAATAAAAAAACGGTAACGGTTGAGTTTTAGGTAGGATAATTTTAAACAAAACGTGCTTTTCGTTTCATTTAATGTTGAAATTGACATTAAATAATTTACAAGTCAATAGCTAACTATGATCACTGTTATTTCACCAGCAAAGAATCTTGATTACGACACGCCACCCGCAACAGATAAGTTCACTCAACCTGAATTACTTGAGCACAGCGAAGCGCTCATGAAAGTATGCCGTGAACTAACTCCTGCGCAAATTGGCAGTTTAATGAAAATTAGCGATAAACTCGCAGGCCTCAACGCAGCGCGTTTCAGTGAGTGGGCACAACCATTCACTACCGATAATGCTAAACAGGCCGTGCTTGCCTTTAACGGCGATGTATACGGCGGGTTAGATGCTAATACCCTCACTACTAAGCAGCTTGATTACGCTCAAGACCATTTACGTATACTTTCGGGATTATACGGAGTATTAAAGCCGCTTGATTTAATGCAGGCTTATCGCTTAGAAATGGGTACAAAACTTGAAAATAGTCGGGGTAAAAACTTATATGAGTTTTGGGGCAGTGTTATTGCTAATAAACTTAACGACGTATTAGCGGCACAAGATGCACAATACTTAGTAAATCTAGCCTCTAACGAATACTTTAAAGCAGTAGATAAAAAAACGCTTAACGCACACATTATTACACCACACTTTAAAGACTGTAAAAACGGCCAATATAAAGTGATTAGCTTTTACGCTAAAAAAGCGCGCGGCATGATGGCACGCTACATCATTGAAAATCAAGTGACTCAATTAAGCCAACTCAAAGAGTTTACTGTGGCCGGCTATTACTTTAGCTCAGAAGCAACCACTAAAGAACTTGAACCGGTATTTTTGCGCGAAGAGCAAAGCTAAATTTAGCGCTATTTGCAGCTAAACACATACCCAAAAAGCTATGCATTGCATGGCTTTTTTTATACTGGCGCTATTTTTGCAAACCTTAGATTACTAACCCTAACTAAGGTATAAAATAAATGCTCTCAATTCCCTCAATTACAGAAGCCGAAAAACTAATAGAAGAGAAGCTCGGCGGTTGGTTTGATGTTGTTATAAGTCATATCCCTAACTTTATAGTCGCGGTGATTATTGCGATTATATTTTCATTTATTGCCCGCCTTGCAGGCAAAGGAATGAAAAAAGTATTGCGTCGCTCGCTCGATTCTACTCAAATTGCTGACTTAATGGCCTCCATTTTTAAAGTTATTGTACTGAGTGTGGGGGTCTTTATTGCCCTTGATTTTATGGGCTTAAAAAGTACCGTTACGTCACTGCTTGCGGGTGCAGGTATTGTTGGTCTTGCCATTGGTTTTGCTTTTCAAGATATGACCGAAAACCTAATTGCGGGTATTGCTATGGGTATTCGTAAACCGTTCAAAGCGGGTGATGTTATCGAGACCGATAACGTATTTGGTTCAGTGCATTCAATAAACTTGCGCAACACACTAATAGAGAGCTTTTACGGGCAATTGATACTGGTACCTAATAAAATACTATTTAGAAATGTACTGCGTAATTACAGCACCTTAGGGGTAAGACGAATAGAAGTGCCGGTGGGTATTTCTTACGCTGACGACATAGAAAAAGCCGGTGAGGTCATCGTCGACAAAATTAACCAATTTGACTTTGTGATCCGCAAAAATGAAACCGCTGTTTATGCCGAAGGCTTTGGTGATAGCAGTATAAACTTGTTAGTGTGGTTTTGGATCAAATACCCCGGAGAGCCTGATTTTATGACAGTGCGTCACAAAGGAGTTGTGGCCGTAAAGCAAGCACTTGATGCCGCTGATATAAGTATTCCGTTTCCTATTCGTACCCTTGATTTTGGTATTAAGGGCGGTGAAAAACTCGATGCCATGATAAGCGATAAAATAAATCAGCAGTCAGCAAATAAAGAGGGTGACAATAATACTGATGCAAGCCAAGGTGAGTAAATAATTTAAAACCCCGAAGGTAAAAGCATTGGGAAATAGTTACTGACTATCAGCGCGTTTTTACAAATTAAAACGCGCTTTTTATAATAAATAATATAAGGGTCTGTTGACCTTTGCGGATTAAAATTAGTTCAAACTAAGAGCTATTTAATCGCGACGCGAGGTTTGTTGCCTAGTGGGCTCGATAACTGCTCCTGTGTTATTCTACTGGCTTACATCCATGTAATAATAAGTAAAAACCGAGCAAAGCTTCCGCGTCCAGCTCACGCTCCTTACCACCATCCATGTAGCCAACAAAGAGTAAATGTCCCTGGGCAAAACCCTTGGCTAAATACCAAACAGACTACTGCAAATTCAACCTTGAAAGAACAACAGACCCAATTGATAATCTGAAGTAATTAAAGCCTTGCGCTAACTGTCTTAAAAACGCCTCAATTATAAAACTATATCGATAAGGTTTCTCATCTCAAAATAGATTATTTAATCAGCCGAACTAGAGCCCAAGCTTGATGTAAGCTCTTTATAATAAGTGTCTATAAACAAAGGTTTCAAAAGTATAAGCAGCTGCAATGAGCGTCGCGATTGGTGCGTAAACTAAAAGGCATTTAATTAAGTATTTAAACTGGCTTGGGAATATGCTCTGCAGTGAATTATATTGTGCAAACCATAAAAAAGCGCCGCTTGTGTTGGAGAAACAAGCAGCGCTGAGGGATAAGTTAAGTGTATTAGTTAAGAAAAAGTTGTATTAAATGACACTAATTTTGTTATGAATGATTTTAACCCCATCCATATTTTCTAAAAACTTTTGTGCAAGAGCGCGTTCAAAACCGTTATTGGCTTCGCCTTTAAGTTCAACGTCACCGTCATTAACGTGTACGTTTAGTTTTTCTAACTTTAAATTTGGGTTAGTGCGCAATTCATGAGTAATAGATTGTTGTAAGTTAGGTTGTGTAGCCACACTGCTAACTACAGCTAAATGCGTTGCTGCACTGACTTTAAAAGCAGAGACTAATAAAAATAAACAACAAAACGAAATAAAACCGATAGTAAATTTAATGCGACTCATAACTATATCCTTAGTGTGTTACTAAAAAACAACGCCATTACTCGGCGTTTTAATACTCGTATATTCAATAGGGTACAAGTTTCATTCCAAGATTAACTATATGAAATAACTTACTATTTTATTAATTGGTTATTCAGCTAAGTATTTTTTACATATTACTATGAATAGCTTACTCACTGTTTTTAAGTCACAAAAAAGCCGACAAACGTCGGCTCAATTAAATGTGTTAAAGCTATTTTTTCTTTTTAGCTTTGGCTTTTTTCTTTGCTTTCATTTTTACTGGATCTTTACGCTTTTTAACCGGTGGCTTAGCTTCTTTATGCTTCGGCTCTAATCCTTTAAATACACGGCGTTTAAGCTTCTGCTCTATGTAACGTTCTACTTTGTAAAGAATACCAATGTCGTGCGCTTCAATTAGTGAAATCGCTATGCCTTTTTTACCTGCACGACCTGTACGGCCAATACGGTGTACGTAAACATCTGCAGTGCGCGGCATATCAAAGTTAATTACATGGCTTATGTCCGCTACATCAATACCGCGCGCAGCGACATCGGTTGCTACCAAAATGCGAGTTTTGCCACTGTGGAAATTTTCCATCGCTTTCATGCGTTTATCTTGTGGCATTTCACCACGCAGCCACGCAGCTTTAACGCCGTTATTGGTTAGTTCACC
Source organism: Pseudoalteromonas sp. BSi20311 (assembly GCF_000239875.1). Classification (NCBI taxonomy): domain Bacteria; kingdom Pseudomonadati; phylum Pseudomonadota; class Gammaproteobacteria; order Alteromonadales; family Pseudoalteromonadaceae; genus Pseudoalteromonas; species Pseudoalteromonas sp. BSi20311. Next base: position 41,175 of record NZ_BADU01000058.1, read on the forward strand.
AATAAGGGTTTCAAGACGCTCACGGGTTTTTACAAACACAATCGCTTTACTAACATCAGGGCCATTTAAGGTGTTAACTAACAGCTCAAGTTTATGATGGTAATCGTCGGCTAAATGAACCCATTGGTGTATTTTAGCTTTTTCTTTGCGTGATGATTCGGCTTCAAGTAGAGCAGGGTCGTTTAAAATACGCTCTGCAAACAACTCTACGCTGTCACCTTCAAGGGTGGCTGAGAATAAAAAGCACTGACGACGATTTTTAGCTTCATTACAAATACGCAGCATTTCTTTACGAAAGCCCATGTCGAGCATGCGGTCGGCTTCATCAAGAATAAGCATTTCTACGTTTTCTGCGTGGAAGTTTTCAGTTTCCAAATACTCCATTAAACGCCCAGGTGTGGCGATTAAAATGTCGTTATTATTTTCAAAAATTTCTTTATGTGTACCGTAGTTTATACCACCGGTAACCACCCCAATTTTTAAGTGGGTTTGCTTTGCAAGTAACTCACATTGTTCATGAATTTGATAAGCAAGCTCGCGAGTTGGGGTCATAATTAATACCCGTGCAAAGCCCGGATCACGACGCGGGAAATCCATTAAATATTGAATTGCTGGAATTAAAAATGCCGCCGTTTTACCCGTACCTGTTGGTGCAGACGCTAAAATATCGCGCCCTTGCAACGCCTCAGGAATGGCTTGTTGTTGAATGCTAGTGGGGGTTTCAAAACCCATTTTATTAATAGCATTAAGTAGCTTATCATCAAGATCAAATTCAGAAAATTGCATAGAGTGTCAAAAATAGGGGACAATTGCCGTTAATTATACGCACTTAAACCTACTTGGTGAATGAAAAGGTGAAAAAATGTCTGGTTTTGCATTTAAACAATTTAAGGTTGAGCACGACCAGTGCGCCATGAAGGTCTCTACCGATGGTATTTTACTCGGGGCATGGGCTGATTTAAACGGTGCAAGTTCGTTATTAGATATTGGCACAGGCACGGGGTTACTGGCGTTAATGTGTAAGCAACGAGCGCCACATTTAAAAGTGAGCGCAGTTGAGGTTGATGAAGCCGCCTACCAGCAAGCTTTACAAAACTGCCAGCAAAGCCCTTGGCCAGACATTAATATTTATCACCAGTGCGTTCAGCAGTTTGCGCCTGAGACTAAGTTTGATTGCGTTATAGCTAATCCGCCTTATTTTAATCACAGTTTAAAAAGTGATAATGCAGCGCGAAATGCCGCTCGCCATACTGATGGTTTAAGCTTTGCAGAACTCATTGCTGCGTTTATACGCTTAACGCATAAACAAGCACGTTTTAATTTAATTTTGCCTAGTGAAGAGGCGCAGTTATTCATAACCCTGGCGCAGCAGCAAGGGCTGTATTTAAACGCGCATTGCCAAGTACAAGCAACGGCGCATAAATCTTTTACTCGCAGCTTAATGACCTTTAGCTATGAGCAAAGCGAAGTAAGCACAACTCAGTTATGTATAAGAGCCGATGATAATAGCTATACCTCACAGTATCAGGCGTTATGCCGCGAATTTTATTTAAAAATGTAGCGCGTTCTGGGTGTTTAAACAGTTTTGCATCTGGTTGTTTATTGTTACTATGGCTTAATTAATCGCTAATATAGTAACGCAATGAATTTATTGAATAAAAAAAGAGCTAACTCGCTGTTGATGGGATTTTTGGTCGGCAGTATTTTTGCCTCATTTAAGTTATTAGCTAACCCCACACCGGTTGGGCTTTGGAAAACCATTAATGAAGACACCAAAGAAGCAAAGTCGTACGTACGCATTACTGAACAAGATGGCGTACTGACTGGCAAAATTGAAACAATACTCAATAAAAATAAGCAAGATGCACTTTGCAGCGAGTGCAACGGTGATAAAAAGAATCAGCCTATGTTGGGGATGACCATTATTGAAGATGTGACCTATGCGGGTGACGGTAGTTGGGAAGACGGTGAAATACTCGACCCAAATAATGGTAAAACCTACAGCGTGCGTTTAACACCGCAGCAAAATGGCGAAAAACTTGAAGTGCGCGGTTATGTAGGCTTTTTTTACCGTAATCAATATTGGTTAAAAGTAGAATAATTTAGGATTAAAAAGCGCTGCATAGCAGCGCTCTTTGCACGCTGAGTTATAGGGTTTTAGCGTACTCTGTCATCACTTGTTCTACCCACGTGGCAATACGCTCGTCGCTTAGCTCGTACTGACTGTCTTCGTCTAATGCTAAACCTACAAACTGTTTACCGTCTTCGGTAAGTGCTTTTGATGCTTCAAATTCGTAATTGCTGTCGTTCGGCCAAAAGCCTAATTGAGTAATGGCTTGGGCATTTATTTCATCGTGAAGCATGCCTAACGCGTCTTGAAACCACTGGCCATACCCTTGCTGATCGCCCATACCAAATAAAGCAATGGTTTTACCATTTAAGTCGACATCTTTTATATCGTCCCACTTTGATTCCCAATCTTCTTGAATTTCGCCAAAGTCCCACGTTGAGATACCAAAAATGATAAAGTCGTATTGCTCAGCGTTTTTAAGCGGTTCGTCTTTAATATTGTGTAAACTGACGATATCGGCGCCTATAATGTCGCGTATTTTTTCTGCCGCCATTTCGGTATAGCAGGTAGTAGAACCAAAAAATAAACCAATCTGCATCGTATTTATCACTGTGTAATTGCCTGTTATGATAGGCTCAAGTTTACCGTAAGGCTTTTTTAATTGATACCTTCTCCCGTGGTATTACCAACATGAGATCACAACGTGACAACGCTATCTGACGATTTACCTGAACAAAATACTGAGCTAAGCAGCAATAGCGACTTTTTAGAAACCTTTTTAGATAGCCTCTATTTAGAGCAAGGCGTAAGTGAAAACACACTGAGCGCTTATCGCAGTGACTTAGATAAGTTTTGCCAATTTTTAAAAGGCGAAAACTTAATGACGGTAACCAGCTTAGATGTTGAAAGTTACCTAGCACACCGCGTTGATTTAGGGCTAAAACCACGCAGTACTGCGCGAAGTATTAGTGCATTAAAACGTTTTTATCAGTACTTTGTACGCGAAAAAATAATTAGCGACTCACCTATGGTCAATATTGCTCAGCCAAAGGCAGGGCAGTCGTTACCAAAAACGCTATCTGAGGCTGAAGTAGAGGCGCTATTAAGTGCGCCCAACATTGAAGAGCCAATGGGGCTGCGCGATAAAGCCATGCTGGAGTTACTGTATGCAACAGGCCTGCGGGTAACTGAGCTGGTGGGGCTTAGAATGGAGCAAATAAATTTGCGCCAAGCTGTGGTGTTTGTAAAAGGTAAGGGAAACAAAGAGCGGCTAGTGCCTTTAGGTGAAGAAGCTATGTATTGGCTCGAGCAGTTTTTAAAGCTCGGGCGCGCACAAATGATAAAACACGCCACCGATTTTGTATTTCCTTCTAAACGAGGGGTAGGCATGACACGACAAACTTTTTGGCATCGGATTAAACACTATGCTATTTTGGCATCCGTTGAGTCGCCGTTATCACCCCATACCTTGCGACATGCATTTGCAACGCATTTATTAAATCATGGGGCTGACTTGCGTGTGGTGCAGATGATGCTTGGCCACAGCGACCTATCAACTACCCAAATTTATACGCATGTAGCGAATGAGCGATTAAAATCGGTGCATGCTGAGCATCATCCTCGTGCTTAAGCGAATTTTTTTGTCACTAAGCCGGTCATATAGACACGATAAGATAAGTATTTTTAGGATAGAGAACCCGTTATGAAAAAATTAATGTTAGCAGGTGCCATGTTGTGCACTAGTTTGAGCGCTTTTGCTAATAGCGTTGCAGTCACTCCGGATGCTACAGATCCTATCGTGATAAAATTTGCCGCGCTAGGGGTAACTGTTAAACAAATTAACCCAAGCCCAGTTGCAGGCTTAAAAGAATTGATCACTAATAAAGGGGTACTATATGCAAGCCCAGACGGTCAATTTTTAATGCAAGGTACACTCATCGATTTAAACAACCGTAGTAATTTGACCGAGCAAGCACTTAACGGTGTGCGCCAATCAGGGTTAAAAGAATACGAAGATTCAATGATCGTGTATAAAGCGCCAGAAGAAAAACACAGCATTACCGTGTTTACCGATATTAGCTGTGGTTACTGTCGTAAATTACACCGTGAGCTTGATGACCTACTTGAATCGGGCATTACGGTTAAATACCTAGCGTTTCCACGTGGTGGCCTACAAGGGTCAGGTTATGCTGATTTAATGAATGTATGGTGTGCTAAAGATCAGCAAGGAGCACTTACTGAAGCTAAATCGGGTGCAGATACACAAATTGTAAAAGGCTGTAGCGCCCCTGTAGCAGAGCATTACCAATTAGGCCAAAGTTTTGGTATTAGTGGTACACCGGCTATTATTTTAGAAGATGGCACCATGATCCCAGGCTACCAACCAGCAGCCGCATTAAGCGCTGCGCTTGAGGCCAACAAAGCAGGTTAATTAAAAACCTGAGTAACTGTTTAAAAAGGCCTTTATGGCCTTTTTTTGTCTTTTTGTTATGAACATCATAAGTTAAAAACCAGCATGAAAAAAATGATCATCGCGCGAGAACCCGTTGACGACTCTCACCTACCAAGTCATCTACACCCTGTTATTAAGCAAATTTATGCCACGCGTAACGTCTGTCATGCTGATGAATTAAATAATAGTGCGGCCACTTTACTCGACTTTAAGTTATTTAAAGATATAGACAAAGCTAGCCAGCTGTTAATTGATGCACTGCATGCACAAAGCAAAATACTTATTGTTGGCGACTTTGACGCCGACGGCGCAACCAGCACTGCCACCTTAATGCAAGGGCTAGCCATGTTTGGCTTTACCCATTTAGATTACTTAGTGCCAGACCGCTTTAGTTTAGGTTATGGCTTAAGCCCAGCATTGGCTGAGCAAATAGTGACTATGCAGCCTGATTTAGTGATCACCGTAGATAACGGGATTTCGTGTGTTGCAGGGATTGATATTGTTAAAGCCGCAGGTATAAAAGTACTGGTTACAGATCACCACTTACAAGGCGAGCAACTGCCTAATGCCGATGCTATTGTTAATCCTAACCGCCATGACTGTGATTTTCCCTCTAAGTCGGTAGCCGGTGTTGGTGTGGCGTTTTATTTACTTATCGCACTGAGAAGTGCGCTGCGTGAACAAGGCTACTTTAACCAACATCCTATGCCGAATATTGCTGATTTGCTTGATATTGTAGCGCTAGGTACGGTGGCCGATGTGGTGGCACTGGATGCAAATAACCGTACGTTAGTACATCAAGGCTTGGCACGTATTCGCAGTGGAAAAACTCGCCCAGGCATTACCGCACTGATTGAAGTAGCTAATCGCAATGCAGCTCGTTTAAGTGCCAGCGATTTTGGCTTTTCATTGGCACCACGTTTAAATGCCGCAGGGCGTTTAGATGACATGAGTTTAGGTATAGCCTGCTTACTCAGTACCGACATAAATCAAGCTAGGCGCATAGCTGGCGAGCTTGATAGTTTAAACTTTGCCAGACGTGAAATAGAGCAAGGTATGCAAGTAGAGGCGCAAGCTGTGCTTGATAGGCTGGCATTTAAAGAAGACAGTGTGCCTGATGCTATTTGTTTATATCAAGACGATTGGCACCAAGGCGTTATTGGTATTTTAGCGGGGCGCTTAAAAGAAAAATACCACCGCCCAACCGTGATATTTGCCGGTGGCGAAAATGGTGAAATTAAAGGCTCATGTCGCTCTATTGAAGGCTTGCATATGCGCGACCTACTAGAGGGATTAAACACTGCGCAACCCGGTTTAATTAATAAATTTGGCGGCCACGCAATGGCTGCAGGTTTAAGTATTAACGAGCAGCAATTTACTGAGTTTAAACGCGCGTTTGATAGTGCGGTTAGCGAGCAACTCAGCGAAGAAAGTAAACGCTGCATTGTGTTTACCGATGGTGAGCTACCTAATGATTGCTTTAGCATGGATTTTGCGCAGCTTTTAAAACAATCGGGGCCGTGGGGGCAGCAGTTTCCTGAGCCGATATTTGAACACACCTTTGAAGTAATCCAGCAGCGTATTGTGGGTGAAAAACACTTAAAGCTGGTATTAAAGCATCAGTCTGCACGCTTAGTGGATGCCATTGCCTTTGGCATTGATGTTAAAGCGTGGCCAGATACCGAGGCGCAGTTTGTTAAAGTAGCGTACCAACTCGATATTAACGAGTTTAGAGGTAAGTGTAGCTTACAACTTATAGTTAGAGAGCTTGAAAAAGTGGCTTAAAAAATATCTTCAAACCATGCATAAAAGGCTAATAAAACGCGCGGTTTTTTGTTAAAATCGGGCGTTTTTATTATTTGATGATTTTTAATTGCGCTCGGTCTCTTTTTTAAGTGCGCAATAACCTAGCCATTTTGGAGTAATGTACATGTTTGAAGTGAATCCTGTGATTAATCAAATCAAGGAAATTCGCGAACGTACTGAACTGCTTCGGGGGTACCTTTGACTACGCTCTTAAACAAGAACGTTTAGAAGAAGTTAACGCCGAACTTGAAGATTCAGCCGTATGGAATGAGCCTGAGCGCGCACAAGCCCTTGGTCGTGAAAAGTCTGCACTAGAAGCCGTGGTTGAAACCATAGACACATTAGTAGCCGGTACTGACGACGTTGAAGGTTTAGTAGAGCTTGCTGTGGAAGCTGAAGATCAAGACACCTTTGATGAAGCACAAAGCGAACTGGCTGATTTAAATCAGCAGCTTGAAGGGCTTGAGTTTCGTCGTATGTTTTCAGGTTCTCACGATTCAAACGATGCCTACCTTGATTTACAGTCAGGTTCTGGCGGTACTGAAGCGCAAGACTGGTGTAATATTTTACTGCGTATGTACTTACGCTGGGGTGAAGCAAAAGGCTTTAAAGTGGAGCTAGTTGAAGCGACCGATGGTGATGTTGCTGGTATTAAAGGCGCAACGGTACGTTTTTCTGGCGAATACGCTTATGGCTGGTTACGCACTGAAACAGGCGTACACCGCCTAGTTCGTAAAAGCCCATTTGATTCAAGTGGCCGCCGTCATACCTCGTTTGCTTCTGCGTTTGTTTACCCAGAAGTTGATGACAACATTGAGATTGATATTAATCCGTCTGACTTACGTATAGACGTTTACCGTGCATCAGGCGCGGGTGGTCAGCACGTAAATACCACTGAATCGGCGGTACGTATTACTCACGTACCAACCAACACCGTGGTGCAATGTCAAAACGAGCGTTCACAACATAAAAATAAAGCCCAAGCAATGAAGCAATTAAAAGCGAAATTATTTGAGCTTGAGCTACAGCAGCAAAATGCTGAAAAGCAAAGCCAAGAAGACAACAAGTCTGATATTGGCTGGGGAAGTCAAATTCGTTCATACGTACTTGATGACTCACGTATTAAAGATTTACGTACCGGCGTTGAAAACCGTAACACTCAAGCGGTACTCGATGGCGACCTAGATAAATTTATTGAAGCCAGCTTAAAATCTGGTTTATAACCACCAAGCTAAAAAAGAGCTAAAAAATGACTGATCAAATCCAAGACGAAAATAAGTTAATCGCTGAGCGTCGCGGCAAATTAGACGCTATTCGCGAAAATTGCCCAGCCAACGGTCATCCAAACCAATTCCGTCGTGAGCATTACACGGCAGATTTGCAGGCTGAGTTTGGTGATAAGAGTAAAGAAGAGTTAATCGAATTACAGCATGTAGTATCGATTGCGGGTCGTATTCTTGCTAAGCGTGGTCCATTTATGTCTATTCAAGATATGAAAGGCCGTGTACAAGTTTACGCATCAAAAGACGTACAAAAAGATTTAAAAGCAAAATATGGCCAACTCGATATTGGCGATATTATTGGTGTTAAAGGTCCGCTTAATAAATCGGGTAAAGGCGATTTATACGTAGATATGGCTGAGTACGAACTACTGACTAAGTCACTTCGTCCACTTCCTGAAAAATTCCATGGCTTATCAGATCAAGAAACTAAATACCGTCAACGTTATGTTGATTTAATTACTAACGAAGCAACGCGTGAAACATTCCGTATTCGCTCACAAGTGGTTGAAGGTATTCGTCGCTTTTTAGCAGACCGCGACTTTATGGAAGTAGAAACGCCAATGCTACAGGTTATCCCTGGTGGCGCATCGGCACGTCCGTTTGTAACTCATCATAATGCGCTTGATATCGACATGTACTTACGTATCGCGCCTGAGCTTTACTTAAAGCGTTTAGTCGTTGGTGGTTTTGACCGTGTATTCGAAATTAACCGTAACTTCCGTAACGAAGGGTTATCAACGCGTCACAACCCAGAATTCACTATGATTGAGTTCTACCAAGCGTACGCTGACTACATTGATTTAATGAACATCACCGAAGATATGTTACGTACAGTAGCAACTAACGTATTAGGTAGCCCAATTGTGGTTAACACCACTAAAGATGAAAACGGCGACGTTGTTGATTCAGTAGAGTATGACTTTGGTCAACCGTTCACACGTTTAAGCATGGCAGATGCTATCTTAAAATATAACCCTGAGTTTGATGCTGCGGTATTTAACGACCCAGAAAACCACTTTGAAGAATTAAAAGCGTACGCTAAACAAGTACACGTTAAAATTCCTGAAAACTGCGTATGGGGCCCAGGTAAGTTCTTATGTGAAATATTTGAAGAAACGGCTGAGCATATGCTTATCCAACCGACATTTATTACTGGTTACCCGTGGGAAGTATCGCCATTGGCACGTCGTAACGACGAAAACCCATTTGTAACTGACCGTTTTGAGTTTTTTGTTGGCGGACGTGAGCTTGCAAATGGTTTCTCAGAGCTTAACGATGCACAAGATCAAGCTGAGCGCTTTACTCGCCAAGTTGAAGAGAAAGACGCCGGTGATGATGAAGCAATGCATTACGATGAAGATTACATTCGCGCACTTGAGTATGGTTTACCACCAACGGCAGGTGAGGGCATTGGTATTGACCGTTTAGTGATGCTATTTACTGACTCATCAACTATCAAAGATGTTATTTTATTCCCGCACATGCGCCCACAAGCTGACTAAGTTTGAAGGAATAAACTAAAAAATTATTAACGCCGCTAATTAGTGGCGTTTTTTTTGCCCTATTGTTTGTGAGACATTGCTTAAACTTTCCATTAGGGCTTTTAATTAATAAGTACTACACTGATAATGAAGTGTAAGTATAAAGGGGTGTTAACCCTTAATTCAGTTTCATTATCATAAAGTTGGCCGACTGCTTAGTAACATAAAAGCAGTACTATAACTTTTTGGTATGATTGTTTTTTAAACATTATGTTGTATTTATGTGAATTTTTTAGCTAAAATATGGCCGGAATTTGTACACGGTCATTCTTAGTCGTAAAAAATAAAAATTTCTAAAGGACTTAGAGAAATAATATGAAAGTTAAACGAGTAGAATCTTTACCCGATGAGAGCACCACAGAGCAAGAGCGACAAGCTTATTACCGCGCGTGTATTGCTGAGTTTCAGAAGTTAGGCTACCAAGAGCAATATCTTGCTGAACTTACTGACGAACTAGTGCCAGTGATGGGCGTAAACTCAAGCACTCCAAATACCTAACCTGATTAATTTTCAAACTAATTACACTTTAAAACCAGACATATGTGCAATCTATAGCCATATAGTCACTTTTGTCAGAAAAGTGTTTGACATATTTTCTGAAATCTTTATTATACGCCCCACAAGACGGAGAGGTGTCCGAGTGGCCGAAGGAGCTCCCCTGCTAAGGGAGTATAGAGTTTGTAGCTCTATCGAGGGTTCGAATCCCTCCCTCTCCACCATTTTTTAAATGGCGAAATCTTGTAAACGTAAAGATGGGCGCATAGCTCAGCTGGATAGAGTACCTGGCTACGAACCAGGCGGTCGGAGGTTCGAATCCTCCTGCGCCCACCACTCTTTACACACTCTGCTTAGAGTTAAAACAAGCAAAAATGAAAGTGGGCGCATAGCTCAGCTGGATAGAGTACCTGGCTACGAACCAGGCGGTCGGAGGTTCGAATCCTCCTGCGCCCACCACTTTCTATTACTACAAAAGTTAATAGAAAAGAAACCGACGAAAGTCGGTTTTTTTATGCCTGAAATAAAGTGAATATGGAAAAGTAGTAAGCTAC